>CANNNN010000149.1 GCA_947506075.1 Methylococcaceae bacterium | reverse complement strand
GTATAGCTATCTACACCAGTAACTTTACTCCTTCTCCAGCGGGAGAAGGCGGGGATGAGGGGAATCAAAATAAGTTTTTTCTTCATTTTTATTTCCCCTCACCCAACCCTCTCCCGCTGGAGAGGGCTACTTAACTTAAGTCAATAATACAATCCCCCCATAATTCGTTACACTCAGGTTTTATTTATTGCAAGTTGCCTAATCATCAGTTTCCGACAGCATCATGTCATCATTACCAAAATTACCGACGCTTTCGGAGCCCAGTTTAATCATCAGCCGGACTTCGTTTCTGGAATCCGCTGAATTCAGCGCATCTTCATAGCTTATTTTTCCGGCTATATACAAATCGTACAGCGATTGGTCAAAGGTTTGCATGCCCAATTCACGCGACGCTTTCATTAACTCTTTGAGCTTGTTAATCTCGCCTTTGCGGATGAAATCCTTGGCCAACGGCGTGTTAATCAATATTTCAATTGAGGGATAACGACCTTTTCCGTCCACCCGCTTGATCAATTGCTGGGCGACAATACCGCGCAAATTCAAGGATAAATCCATATAGAGCTGACCGTGCATTTCTTCCGGGAAGAAATGCAAAATCCTGTCTAAAGCCTGATTGGCATTGTTGGCATGTAGTGTAGACAGGCATAGATGCCCGGTTTCCGCAAAGGTGATCGCATTCTGCATGGTTTCCCGTGACCTGATTTCGCCTATCAGTATCACATCGGGCGCCTGGCGCAGGGTATTTCTTAAAGCCACTTCATACGATTCGGTATCAAGCCCTACTTCGCGCTGGGTGACTATGCAGCCCAGATGCGGATGTTGAAATTCTAACGGATCCTCAATGGTAATGATATGCCCGCTGCTGTTTTGATTTCGGTACTTGATCAAGGACGCCAGCGTTGTCGATTTACCGGTACCGGTTGCGCCGACAAACAGCACCAGACCGCGCTTTTCCATCACTAAGGTTTTTAATACCTCGGGTAAATGCAAATCTTCGGCATCGGGTATGTCGTTTTCAATGCGGCGCAACACCATGCCGGCTGCATCGCGCTGAATAAATGCGCTGATCCGGAATCGCCCCACATCGGGAACACCGATAGCATACTGGCACTCCTTGGTGTTTTCAAATTCATCCCGCTGCCGTTGATTCATCATACTCTGCACCAGTAGTAAGGCCTGTTCCGTGGTCAGCGCTGTTTTTGAAATCTCAACCAGTCGTCCGTCAACCTTTATGGTCGGTGCTCTGCCGGCCGTTATAAATAAATCTGATGCTTTTTTCAGCGCCATCAGTTTAAGTAGCGCGTTAAAGTCCATAACCCGCCCCTAACGGAACATATCCTTGTTAACCGCTTTTTCCATAGCCATTTTTGCGGTAATCAGACCTTTATCGACCATTTCTTTCATGTTCTGATCCAGCGTCTGCATGCCGTCCTTGCGTCCGGTTTGAATGGCAGAATACATTTGCGCCACTTTGGCTTCACGAATCAGGTTTCGAATAGCTGAAGTGCCCACCATGATTTCATGCGCGGCTATACGACCGCCGCCGATTTTTTTCAGCAGGGTTTGCGAAATAACCGCCTGTAAGGATTCAGAAAGCATCGCACGAATCATGTCTTTTTCTGCAGAAGGAAATACGTCGATAATACGGTCGATGGTTTTAGCGGCAGACGTCGTATGCAGGGTGCCGAAAACAAGATGGCCGGTTTCCGCCGCTGTCATGGCCAGGCGGATGGTCTCCAGATCACGCATTTCACCGACCAGGATAATATCGGGATCTTCCCGTAGCGCCGAGCGCAACGCTTCGGCAAAGCCGTGCGTATCCCTATGGACTTCGCGCTGATTGATTAAACACTTCTGACTTTCATGAACAAATTCGATAGGGTCTTCTACGGTCAGAATGTGCGCGTAATCATTGCAGTTGATATGATTGATCATCGCTGCCAGCGTCGTCGACTTGCCGGAGCCAGTTGGGCCGGTCACGAGCACCAGACCGCGAGGTTTCTGACACAATTCTTCAAAAAACTTGGGTGCTTTTAAATCATCCAGGCTCAATATAACCGAGGGGATGGTTCTGAATACTGCGGCCGCACCACGTTCCTGATTAAAAGCGTTAACACGAAAGCGAGCAACACCGGGCAATTCAAACGAAAAATCGGTTTCCAAAAACTCTTCGTAATCGCGTCGCTGCTTATCATTCATAATGTCATAAATCAGCGCATGCACTTCCTTATGATCCAGAGAAGGGATATTGATACGCCGAATATCGCCATCAACTCTGATCATAGGCGGGAGTCCCGCCGACAAATGTAAATCCGACGCTTTGTTTTTGGCTGAAAAAGCCAGTAGTTCGGCAATATCCATAACATCCTCTTCTTGGCAAAAATACAAATAAGCTTATACCATAGCTCGTCTTTTTGTTTTTTAAATGCACCTTATTGTGTTAATTTCTAAAGATTGTGTAGTCGTCAACTGATGGCTCACTGACAACGGACACTATATGACATCATTAAGACTAAGACTTAAGCAAATACGTTCGCAAATCTGCGCTGCAGAACTTGCCTATAACCGCAAGCCGAACTCGGTGCTGTTATTAGCCGTTAGCAAAACCAAGCCCAGCGCAGCGATTGCCGCCGCCTATCAAGCCGGGCAACGCCATTTCGGTGAAAATTATGTGCAGGAAGCACTGAAAAAACAGCAGGAATTGGGTGCCTATGCCATTACCTGGCACTTTATCGGACCGATACAATCCAACAAAACCAAGGCCTTAGCGACACATTTTGACTGGATACATAGCGTGGACAGCTTGAAAATAGCCCGGCGCCTTAACGCTCAGCGCCCAGCCCATTTGCCGCCGTTAGCGATTTGCCTGCAAGTCAATATCAGCGCTGAGCCCAGCAAGTCCGGCCTTAGCCTGGACGAGTTGCCGCAGTTTTGTGAGCAGTTTGCCCAGTTACCCAGGCTGAAGTTGCGTGGCGTGATGGCCATTCCCGCCCCGCAACAGAATTTTGAGCAGCAACGCGTGCCTTATAAAACACTTTATCAGGCTGTCGCGCAGCTTAAGCAATATGAGCTAGATACCTTGTCGTTTGGCATGACCGGGGATTTAATTGCCGCAATTGCCGAAGGCTCGACTATCGTCAGGATCGGTACCGCGTTGTTTGGCGAGCGGGATTACGCTTAAAACGAGCACGAAATAACTTGAGCAATTAGTCTTTACAAGGCAGTAACGTTAACGACTAAAACATTTCCCTAAAATTTATAACGCGCCACCGTTTACTCAGCAGAAGTTTAAAAAATGCAAGAAATGATCAGTCGTCTATTCGAAAAAGAGGCTGCCAACATAAGACGCGACAAGTAATTTTGGCACTGGCGAATCATCTTGCTGCTCACTGCCCCGTCTTAAATTGGTAGCCGAAAAAGATAAGCGTGTCTATACGAAGTTGAAGCATTAAAACCTTCTTAGGGCGGTATCAACTATTTTTCCTGTACTCGTAACATAATTCGGCGAGGGATAATTGAGCTGAAAGAGCAGGTAACTATCCTGAAAAACGGGACAACAAGTGGGCGGGTATCGAAAACAAGCTATTAAAATACAAATGAATATTAAAAACGTGTTTCTGTCTATTTTAAGGAAGCCTGCGGCAGGCGACCGTGCATGAGAAGATATTCTGCCAACTGAGTCTCAGAGTAGCAGAGCAACTCGTCATTCAAGCCTCCAAGCAGATTGTAGGCTTGAATGGAAATCGACTCATAAGCGCCTTGCAGGAATTATTTAAAGCGTTGGCATCAACGGCCATTGAAAAAAATTCAAGAGCCAACCAAAAGCAGTTAAACACCGATCAAAACCCTTTTTATTGCTGGCTGTGTCAAGAAACTAGACGTGTTTAAGCTTCTGATTTTTATTTTTTACAGTTGCGGTAGCCGTATTCCACTATAAGCCTAAGAGTAATTATTCAGTCCCCCTCTTTGAAAAAGAGGGGTTAGGGGAGATTTATTTAAATAAATCCCCCTCGGCCCCCTCGCTTTGCTCTCCCCCTTTTCAAAGGGGGAAGTAAATGATTAGGCCTTAGATTACAATGCGTATGCTTTTAATACCAAAATGCTAGAATTGCCCTTTTTTCGATACCGATAATTATGCCTCTGATCCGGACGACTATTTTATTGTGTCTGACGCTCTGCCCATCAGTCCTATTGGCGGCATCTTTCGGCATACAACTTCAACCCCTACTGCTTTATTTTGGGGTGGCACTGTTGTTGCTTGTGCTAGTTGTTAGCATAACTTGGAATATTCGTTTACGGCGCATAATCAGCGCACAACAGCAGTGTGAAGAACAACAGCGGATGGCCGCTAGCGTATTTTCTTTTACTCAGGAAAGTATCCTGATTACAGATGTACAGGGTAATATTATTGATACCAATCCGGCTTTTTCCAATATAACCGGGTATCAGCGAGAGGAAGTGCTGGGTAAAAATCCCAGTTTACTTAAATCCGGAATGCACGAAGTCGGCTTTTATGACGCTATGTGGAAAACCATCCATCAGCAGGGTTACTGGAGCGGGGAGATTTGGAACCGCAAGAAACAGGGTGAAGTATTTGCCGAATGGCTGACCATCTCAGCTGTTGCTGATAAGCAGGGTAATATAAGCCATTACATTAGCGCGTCTTCAGATATTACCCAACTTAAAGAGCAAGAACGCAAGCTTCAGCGTATTGCTCACTATGACCCCCTGACCGGTGTGCCCAACAGGATACTACTTGCGGATCGTCTGCATTTGGCACTGGCTCACACCAAACGTGAAGGCCGATTAATGGCGGTCGGCTATCTTGATCTGGACGGTTTTAAGCAGGTTAACGACAGCTTGGGACATGAAGCGGGTGACCAGTTATTGATCGAGATTGCTCTGCGTATTAAAAGCGCCCTGCGTGATGGGGATACCCTGGCCCGCTTGGGGGGTGACGAGTTTGTATTTCTGTTACTGGAATTGGAAAAAGTGGATGACTGCGAAGTCACGTTGCATCGCCTGCTGGAAGTCATTAGTAAACCAGTTATTTTGAGTAACCAGGCCGTGTCGGTCTCCGCCAGCATTGGTATCAGCATATATCCTAAGGATGACACCGACCCTGATATGCTGTTGCGGCATGCCGACCAGGCCATGTATCAGGCAAAACTGGCGGGAAAAAACTGTTTTCATATTTATAATCTGGAGCTGGATCGTCAACTTCACGCACATCGCGAAGCGCTTAACCGCATGGAACAGGCGCTGGAAAATGAAGAATTCGAACTTTTTTTCCAGCCTAAAGTCGATATGCAGCAAGGTAGCGTGTTCGGCGCAGAAGCTTTGATACGTTGGCGCGAGCCTGAACGTGGCTTACTGATGCCGGATGATTTTTTACCGCTGCTGGTTCACCATGAATTTGCGGTAAAGCTTGATACCTGGGTTATTAATCAGGCGCTACAGCACATGGAGGTTTGGCAACGGTTGGACCTAGACCTCCAAATCAGCGTCAATATCAGCGCCAGGTCGCTGCAAGCAGAAGATTTTGTGCTGCAACTTTATTACGCCTTTGAACGCCACCCAACTATCAAACCGGCCTATTTTGAACTAGAGATACTGGAAACCGAAGCGCTACGCGATTTAACGCTGACCTCCCAGGTCATTAAAAACTGTCAAGCATTGGGCATACGGTTTGCGCTGGATGATTTCGGTACCGGCTATTCCTCGTTAAGTTATCTCAGGCATTTACCGGTGGAAACACTAAAAATCGATCAGAGTTTTGTGCATGATATGCTGGAGGACGAAGATGATTTGGCTATCGTGCAGGGCGTTATCGGTTTGGCCGAATCCTTCCAGCGACAAGTAATCGCCGAAGGCGTGGAATCGATTGAACACGGTAGTGCGTTATTGCAGATGGGTTGCCACCACGCGCAAGGTTACGGTATAGCCAAACCGATGCCTGCGGCCGCTCTTGCCGACTGGGTGCAGGCTTGGCAAGTGCCGGCGGAATGGACAACAGACGCTTAAAGGTCTTTTATCCATCGCGAAGGCAAAAAGAAAAATCCTGCACTTGTAAGCTCATCCTTGAGTTAGTTTTTAGTTGAAATGGGTAGCCAGTTAACGGCCATCAAGAGACGGTCGCGAAAGGCCGCTTTATGGTGATGAATATTGGTGTTAAAAAACCCTACAGATTGAGCGAATTCAGGCCATTTACTATTGATAATAGAGTTATTCATGCGGAAAAAAAACCATACTGTAATAATGTATATGTTAAAGTTAATAATACACTAAACAACCACCAGCTAAAGCTGGTGGGTTTGAGTTACGGACTGGAAGTCCCGATACGCATCGACTTAACGATGCATCTTTGTTGCCCTCAGTCTAGCGTTCTATCTAATTGTGGTATCTACTTTAAAAACCATGCCAATTACAAATTCCACCAAAATATCTTGACAGGCTCGCATAAAAAATAGACCCTTCACGCCCGTGAACATCCAAGACCTACAGGCTGAGAT
>CANNNN010000148.1 GCA_947506075.1 Methylococcaceae bacterium | reverse complement strand
TAATAAGTTGTTGTTTATAAAGAATAATCGAGTTACATAAGGATTAATTAACACGCATTAAGAGTGGCAAAAAATTTTCGAAATTTTTTCACTATTTTTTTTCGCGTTCTAAATTTCTTGCTCCTGAAAAACTGGGAAACTTCAGGTAAGAAATTCCTTCTTATTTTAATCTGGGTAACTTGTTGCATTACGGCCGGTTTGTCTTGCTCGGTATTTCTAAGCCCTTGCACACACCCAAACATCCACCTTTTCGACCCCGAATTTTTTTAACAAAGTCGCCAGTTCATGAGCTGTAGAACCTGTGGTCATCACATCATCCAAGATTGCGATATGCCGCGCTACTATGGGTTTGGTGATCGAGAATGCATATTTGACGTTTTTACGGCGCCTTTTGGCGGATAACTGGATTTGATGGGGGGTGTCGCGATGCCGCATGCAGCTGGTTAAATCTAACGGGATATGTAATTCTTTACTTACGGTTCGAGCGATTTCTATGGCCTGGTTAAAGCCGCGTGAGCGGTAACGGGCTTTATGCAGCGGGACCGGTAAAATCAGGTCCGGCATTTCTGCATTATGCTTCAGGTGCTCAGCCAATAACTGACCGAGTAAGCGGGCATTTTGGTAATGTGTGCCAAATTTCAAGTTGCTGATCAAATGCCGTATCGCTCCTTGGTGGATGAACGGCGCGTAAGTCAGGTCAAATGCAGGCTGAGTACTCAGGCAGCGACCGCATAAAATCCTCGGGGTCATTATCGGCGATTCCAGTATTTCGGCGCATTGAGAGCAGCACCGATTATTTCCAGGCAGCTGCGCATAACACGGATGACAGATGTCCCTGGAGTCGTAGCCGGGGTTTCCGCACAAGATGCAGGTAGGCGGCAGCAGGTAATCCTGTATAATATTGATCCAGTTGTATACCATTTTCATTTGAACAGGTTGACAAGGTGGCTGGTTGTCTTTGTTTGAATATTACCGTAACCGGAGCTTAACAGAATGTCTGCAAACCCTGCAATTCGCCATGACTGGCAGCTGGATGAAGTACAAGCGCTTTATGCCTTGCCTTTTAATGACCTGATTTTTAAGGCGCAAACCATACATCGAGAGAATTTCGATCCGAATGAAGTTCAGATCAGCAGTCTGTTGAGCATTAAAACCGGCGCCTGCTCCGAAGATTGCGGCTATTGTCCGCAAAGCGCCCGTTACGATTCGGATTTAACGCCTGAGGCCTTAATGCCGGTAGCTAAGGTTTTAGAGGCCGCGCAACTCGCTAAAGATCAGGGCGCCTCAAGGTTTTGCATGGGCGCGGCCTGGCGTCAGCCTAAAGACAAGGATGTAGAAAGGGTCGTGGAAATGGTTCAGGGTGTCAAGGCGCTGGGTCTGGAAACCTGCGTAACCTTAGGCATGCTGACCGATGCCCAAACGGCCCGGCTAAAACAGGGCGGCCTGGATTATTACAATCACAATCTGGATACGTCTGAAGATTATTATTCGGAAGTTATCACCACCCGAACTTATCAGGATAGGCTGGATACACTGGCTAGGGTCAGGGATGCCGGAATTAACGTCTGTTGCGGCGGCATTGTCGGCATGGGCGAGAGCGCTGTCGATAGGTCCAAATTGCTGATCGAACTGGCAAATATGCCCAAGCATCCTGAAAGCGTGCCGGTCAATATGCTGGTGCAGGTTGAGGGCACGCCGCTGATGGGTACCGAAGCACTGGATCCTATCATCTTTGTCAGAACCCTCGCGGTAGCCAGAATCATGATGCCCAAATCCAGGGTGAGATTGTCCGCAGGGCGCAAGGCGATGAGCGACGAGATGCAGGCGCTGTGTTTCCTGGCTGGCGCCAATTCGATTTTTTATGGCGATGAATTATTGACCACCGAGAATCCGATGACCAATCACGATTTGGCGTTGTTTGAGCGCTTGGGCGTGTATTCCGGCGGTTCGAGTTACGCGACTAGCTGAACTTCTAATGGAACACGGATGACGCGGATTTACACGGATTATTTATGCCTCCTCCTTTTTCAGAATTAGCGGCCAACCTCGATGATCTTGCCCTCCAGGGCTTGTATCGTTCGCGGCGGGTTAGTGCATCTCCCCAGGGTATTAAGCTGGACATTGACGGCAAAGCGGTCGTCAATTTTTGCAGTAATGATTATCTGGGGCTGGCCAATCACCCCGACGTGGTCAACGCGTTTAAAGCCGCTGTCGATCAGTACGGGGTCGGCAGCGGTTCGGCGCACCTGATTTGCGGACATAGCGCGGCGCACCATGCCTTGGAAGAAGAGTTGGCTGAGTTTACCGGGCGCGACCGGGCCTTGTTGTTTTCTACCGGCTATATGGCCAATCTCGGCGTGATCTCGGCTTTAGTGGGGCGAGGCGATGCGGTGTTTGAAGACCGCTTGAATCATGCTTCCTTGCTGGATGGCGGATTATTGTCCGGCGCTCGATTCAAACGCTATGCGCATGGCGACCTCGGTAATCTCGAAGACAAGTTGGCCCAAGCTTCGGGCAATAAATTGATTGTTAGCGACGGCGTATTCAGCATGGATGGCGATGTTGCGCCGTTGGATAAGCTGGCGCTTGCCGCAAAAAATCATCAGGCCTGGCTGATGGTGGACGATGCGCACGGACTAGGCGTGATCGGTGCGCAGGGCGGAGGCGTTCTGGAACATTACGGCCTGACTCAGCAGGATGTGCCGGTGTTGATGGGAACTCTGGGTAAAGGATTTGGCACTTTTGGCGCGTTTGTCGCGGGTTCTGAAGATTTAATTGAAACGCTGATTCAGAAAGCCAGAACTTATATTTATACCACCGCTTTACCGGCTTCTGTCGCCGAAGCGACGCGGGCCAGTTTAAAAATCGTCAGCGCAGAAAGCTGGCGCCGGGACAAACTGATTAATCTGACGGAGCGCTTCAGGCTGGGCGCAGCACAGTTGGGCTTGACGTTGATGGACTCCTCATCGGCGATACAGCCTGTTTTAATCGGCGACAGTCAAAAAGCCGTAGACATCAGCAACACGTTAATGGAGGCTGGTTTTCTGGTCAGTGCGATACGCCCGCCGACCGTGATGCAAGGCAGTGCCCGGTTGCGGGTGACTTTTTCCGCTTTGCATGAACCGCTGCATGTCGATCAGTTGCTGGACGCGCTGCAGCAAATTATCCTGAAGCAAAAATGACAAAAATTCATCTGGAAAGCTTTGGTGCAGGCAAGCCGATTGTACTGGTCCATGGCTGGGCGATGCATAGCGGGATCTGGCGGGACTTTGCCCGGCAATTGGCACGCAACTATAAAGTTATTTGTGTCGATTTGCCGGGGCATGGGCATAGCGAAAAAATTGATCCGTTTACGCTGGAACATATCAGCGATCAGCTGGTTGAGATAATCCCCCCCAACCCCCCTTTTTCAAAGGGGGGAGCTAACGATCAGCTGGTTGAGATAATCCCTCCCACCCCCCCCTTTTCAAAGGGGGAAGTTAAGCAAGCTCAATTTCATGAAACAGGATGCAATGGTCAATCCCAATTTTATGCCGTTGATGATCAATGCAGTGATCAACAATCTTCTCCTACCTTTGAAAAAGGGGGGCAGAGGGGGATTTGTTGGCTGGGTTGGTCGTTGGGTGCGACGATAGCGCTTGATATAGCCGGACGTTACCCTGAACGGGTATCGGCACTGATTTTGCTGGCCGGAAATCCATTGTTCACACACTCGTCAACTAAAAGGCAACCGTCCATAGCGCTGGATTCCGGCATCTCTGAAGGAATGACGGCGACCTCAACGGAGCAGTGGCCCGGCATGGATGTTCGGCTGCTGGATGATTTCGCCGAGCATTTGTATGAAAACGGCCAGGCGACCTTGCTACGGTTTTTGTCACTCCAGGTAAAAAATTTGCCGAATCATAAAGTGCTATTGAAACAATTAAGAACAGCGGTGCTTGAATGCGCAGCACCGGATCAAACCACCTTGCAAGGCGGATTAAATATATTGAAAAATACAGATCAAAGGCCTGTTTTATCGGGGCTGACTATGCCTGTGTCGGTTATTCTTGGCAGTCTGGATACCCTGGTTCCGGTGGCCTCAGGTCAAAAAATGCAGCAGTTATTGCCAACCCTGGACTTAAATATTATCGACAGGGCAGGGCATGTGCCGTTTTTATCGCACAGCGGGGAAACCCTGGCGATTATTTCACGATTTATGAATGAACAATGCAGTTAGATAAGGCTAAAATTAAACAATCCTTTGCGGCGGCCTCTGTTACTTATGATAAGGTCGCCGAGTTGCAGCGCACTGTCGGGACTGAGTTGCTGGCAACTATCAACAGCCAAATCCAGACCGGAACCTTGCTGGATCTCGGTTGCGGCACCGGTTTTTTAACCGCAGCGTTGTTGGCGCAGGCTCAGCCCATTATCGCGCTGGATATTGCATTGCCGATGTTGCAGCTTACCCGATCCAAGCTCGCAGCTAAGGCCCTCTATGTATGCGCCGATGCCGAACGGCTGCCGTTCGCAGAACATAGCGTAACCGGGGTGTTTTCCAATCTCGCATTGCAGTGGTGTGTCAATCTTGAGGCCGTGTTTACCGATATTAAACGGATATTGAAGCCGGGCGGCAGGCTGGTTTTTTCGACCTTCGGCCCGCAAACGCTACAGGAACTGAAACTGGCCTGGGCAAAAGCGGACGATTACGAGCACGTTAATGAATTTTACAGTGAGCAGCAGTTAATCCGCTTTCTGCAGCTAGCCGGTTATCGCGAAATCAAGCTTGAATCCAGGCTTTATACGCCGAGTTACAGCTCGGTTTTGGCTTTGATGCGGGAGTTAAAACATATCGGCGCTCATAACGTGATGTCCGGGCGCAACAAAAATTTCACCAGCAAGACCCGTCTGCAACAGATGTTGTCGGCTTATCAGCCGCAGCTCACGGGCGGCCAAATTTTAGCAAGTTTCGAGGTTATTATGGTCACGGCAAGTTAATGGAAAAAGCCTATTTTATCACCGGCACCGACACCAACGCAGGCAAAACCTGGGCGACGATTGCGCTGATGCGTTATTTTAAAAGCCTTGGAAAATCAGTCATCGGCATGAAGCCGGTTGCCTCCGGTTGCCTGATGCAGGACGGGCAACTCAAAAATGCAGATGCGTTGCTGCTACAGGAAAATTCATCATCCCCGGTCGACTATGACTTGATCAATCCTTACGCCTACGAACTGCCGGTTTCACCGCATATTGCGGGCGTCAAGAACCCGGTTAGACTGGAAATGTTGGCAGTCAACTTCGCATTATTGCAAGCCCAGGCCGACATCGTCGTCGTTGAGGGAGCCGGTGGCTGGTACAGTCCGTTAAATGCCCGGGAAGCGAACAGTGACCTGGCGCAATTACTGGCTGTGCCGGTTATCCTGGTTGTCGCTCTCCGCTTGGGATGTATCAATCATGCGCGCTTGAGTTATCAGGCAATCGTGCTTGCAGGCATTCCTTGTGCCGGCTGGATTGCGGTATGTCTCGACCCCGACTTGTTAAGCGGGGACGAGGTTATCGATAGCCTAAAAAAGACGCTTGCTACACCTCTGCTGGGTATTTTGCCCTATAGGGAAGTCGCTGATTTTGATTTTTTCGCCGAACAACTAAAGCTACAGGCATAAAAATTAAAAAAAACATAGGTAACCAAAGCCAGTTTTGGTCAAGTTGTGATCAGAAATTGGCGCGGCACATTGGGCGTACCGTAAGCGCCTTTGCTTTTATTTCTTCCCCATCAAAACTTTAATGACAGGATCTTTACCGGTATTTTCTCGCAATGCGATGATGTTATTTATTATCTTCTGATCGACTATGCAATTTTTAAGATAGGGCTTGTTCTCAAAATAGACGATTTCTATTTCCATGCCGACTTTCAATTGCATCAATGAAATCTCGATAACCGGGCGTTCCACGACAGCAGTATCGGATCCGCCGAATAATTTGCTGTTCTTCCAGGATTTTTTTATCACCGGAGTTTCCTCAACCTCTTCCTGTTCAGGAATGGTATCTTTTAGCACTTTAATGAACGTGTCAATAACATTAGGATCATAATAGCTGCCTTTTAAAGCCATTAATTTACCGAGGGTATCGGTGACGGACATGACGTCCCCTGTTTTCGAACCTTCCAGAAAGGCGATATAGTCTCTTACCACACTGATAATACGCGATCCCAGCGGAATGTTTTGTTTAGCCAGATGGTCGGGAAAGCCCGATCCGTCATAGCGTTCGTATTGATGTCGGATTAACACAGAGGCGCCTTGTAACTGGGACAAACCTTTCAACAAGATTTCACCTTCGACCGCATGATTTAAAAATCTTTGTTTGTCGGCAAGCGGGATTTTGAAATAGGGTGTAGACAGCAAGCTATCCTGCAAGCCCATCTTGCCAATCTGTATCAGTAATCCGGCATAAAAAATATGCTTTTTTTGTATCTACTTTAAAAACCATGTCAAAGACAAATACCGCCAAAATATCTTGACAGACTCGTTTAAAAAATAGACTCTTCACGCCCCATGAACATCCAAG
>CANNNN010000147.1 GCA_947506075.1 Methylococcaceae bacterium | reverse complement strand
TCCGTTCAAACACTATCTATACCTCAATTGCCCATACTAATGACTCGAACACGCTCCAAAGGCTTTATTCGCCCGCTGCATTCCAAGTTACAGTCTTTGGCTCGCAGCCTGGATCTTGCTTTGGTTTTGGCTTCGCTCCATATTTCGTTAAGCTATTACAATCTCCCTCTGAATCAAGAATATTTATTGCCCGGCGTTATAGCTGCGACACTGTTCGGTATTTTTGCTGAAAATAACGAGCTTTATCACGGCTGGCGCGGAGCACCCATGTTCGATGAGGCGGTGCGTATACTTTTTTCTTGGCTGGGAACCTTTACGCTATTAATCAGCGGCGTTTATCTTTATAACCCCGAAAACACTTACTCAGTAGAGGTGATAGAACTCTGGCTGCCACTTGCCCCGTTCAGCATCATTCTGATTCACGCCATACGCCGTGGCTGCTTAGCTTACTTCAGGACACTTGGCTTTAACACCAGAACTTACGCGATACTTGGAGCCAATTCGCTAGGCCAACGACTTAAAGCGGGATTGTCGGAAATGCCCTGGCTGGGCTACAACTTTATTGGCTTTTTTGATGACCGTACTGAAGGCGCAGATAGACGACTGGGTGACGAGCACATTGACAAGATAGCGGGCGACTTTCAACAAATGCTAGAGCGAGCAAAAGCAGGGGGCATCGATCACGTTTACATTACCCTGCCCTTATGCGCAGAAAAACGTATTGGCATGCTGATTCAGCAACTGGCCGACAGCACCGTCTCCGTTAACATCGTACCCGACTTTTTTACCTTTAACCTTATCCAGTCCAAATGGAGCAACGTGCAAGGCATACCCGTTGTCAGCGTTTTTGACACGCCGTTTAATGAACTCAACAGCATCACCAAACGTATTGAAGACCTTGTGCTGTGCATGATTATATTGCCGCTGATCGCCATTCCGATGCTTATCATCAGCATAGCGATCAAACTAACCTCACCCGGTTCTGTAATCTTCAAACAACAACGCTACGGCGTAAAAGGCGAACAAATAGAAGTCTGGAAATTTCGCTCCATGACTGTCAGCGATAACGGCAGTCAGATAAAACAAGCTACCCAAAATGATAGCCGCATTACCCCGCTCGGCAGCTTTCTACGCAGAACATCGCTGGACGAACTCCCCCAATTTATAAACGTACTACAAGGCACCATGTCTGTAGTCGGACCACGCCCGCATGCGATTGCTCATAACGAATACTATCGGAAGCAGATACAAGGCTATATGCTGCGCCACAAAGTCAAACCAGGCATTACCGGTCAGGCGCAGATTAACGGTTGCCGTGGCGAAACTGACACCCTGGACAAAATGGAAGCCAGAATTCATCACGACCTGGAATACTTAAAACAATGGTCACTATGGCTGGATATAAAAATAGTGTTTTTAACCATATTTAAAGGTTTTATCAGCAAGCAGGCGTATTAAAAAAACTCTTAGCTAACTTGCAATAAATATATAGAACAAAGAAGATGCAACAGTGCCGGGATGGCTTTTGTTTCAGCCTAGGGTATTTTCTATGAAAGAGTATACCCAGGTTAAGAATTTTCATTCACCACGAAGGCACGAAGACAAATTCACCGTATACCTTGTAAACTTGCGTTGGATAGCAAGCAGAATTACGCGGCCCTTCTTCGTGACTTCGTGGTGAATAATAGAAGCTGATGTTCTTATTGGAAATTGCCTAAGCGTGTTCCTGGGACAGTTCGGCACGACTCATTTCTTGCCTTCGTAGCTGTTAAATACTCCTACCTGATGTTCGCCATCAAAACTCACCACCTTATAAGGGTCTTTCTTATCGCCGGATTCCATACCGGGACTGCCGTTAACCATGCCAGGAACAGCAAGACCGACAATGTTAGGCTTGGTTTTCAACAGCATTTTAATGTCATTAGCCGGCACATGACCTTCAACAACATAGCCATCAACGAGCGCCGTATGGCAGGACGCCAAATCCCGGGTAACACCATATTTATCTTTTATGGCCTGCACATCATCAGTGACGACATCCTTCACATTGAAATTATTTTGCTGCAAATGCGCAATCCACTTACCACAACAAGTGCAACTCGGACTTCTATGAACTTCGATATCAATAGGCTTGCCTAGGGGTTCGGCTTTAACGCCAACATTGACAACAAGCAAACCGATCGCTAACAAAACTTTCACTATTTTCATGGTCAAAACTCCTTTACTCATTATTTATAGAACACCGATAAAACGGATAGGACGAATTTAATCGAATAACTGAAAGCCCAAGCCAAGTTCGCCATGCGCTGTCAATCAGAGATCATCGGCTTTATTCCGCATCCTCAGCGCTCCATTACCTTTCTGCTTACGCTTGGTGATAAGCCCGACTGTGCTGATGCACCGCATCAACCATCGCCTTGACATGATCAGGATTCATATCAGGCAAAATTCCATGCCCCAAGTTAAACACATGCCCCGAACCCGAACCGTATTTATGCAAAATGGCTTTTACTTTTTCGCTGATCACGGCAGGATCAGCGTACAGCGAAACAGGATCCATATTGCCTTGCAATGCAACCCTATCTCCGACCCGAGCACGCGCCAAACCCATATCGGTCTGCCAATCCAGACCCAGCGCATCATAGCCCGAATCGGCCATAGCTTCCAGCCAAAGCCCACCGCCTTTCGTGAACAAAATAGTTGGGATTTGCTGGCCGTCTACCTGAGTATTAAGTAATGACCTGACTTGCTTGGCATAATATAAAGAAAATTCGAGATAATCTTCGGTCGTCAACATCCCGCCCCAGGTATCAAATAACATGACCGCCTGAGCACCTGCTGCTATCTGGGCATTCAAATAGACCGCTACCGATTGCGCCAGTTTATCCAGCATCTCATGCATCAACTTAGGTTGCTCATACATCAAGCCTTTCACTTTTTGAAAGCTCTTGCTGCTGCAGCCCTCAACCATATAGGTGGCCAACGTCCAGGGACTTCCGGAAAAACCGATTAACGGTACGCTGCCCTGCAGATTTTTTCTTATCAGCCTTACTGCATCAATCACATAGCGCAAATCGGTTTCCGGATCTGGAATCGGCAGCTTATGCACATCCGCCGCCGTTCTGACCGGATTTTTAAATTTAGGTCCTTCGCCTTCGGTAAAATAAAGCCCCAAACCCATCGCATCGGGTATGGTCAAAATATCCGAAAATAAAATAGCCGCATCAAAATCAAAGCGACGCAAGGGCTGCAGGGTAACTTCGCAAGCCAACTCAGGATTGGTGCACAGATCTAAAAAGCTGCCAGCCTGCTCCCTGACTTTCCGGTATTCCGGCAAATAACGCCCAGCCTGGCGCATCATCCACACCGGCGTATAGGCTACAGGTTGTTTTAACAGTGCTCTGATGAAGGTGTCATTTTTTAATACATTCATGGATTTTAAGGTTTAAAGTTAAAGGTGGTTTGCACTAAGTCGGCCGGGATTTTCAACCCTGCCTGAAACGCTTGATCAAAGCCTTAATCATGTACAAAACATAAATGACTAGGTTGTAAACCCTATCACGCTTTGCTTAAAAAACAAGAACAGGTCTATTATCTTGCTTTTCTTACCATGGCATTACGAAATTCAGCGGGCAAGGACTGTCGGGCTTTATTTGCTGAGACAGCATCGGGATATGAACCGTACTCTAAAATAAATTTTTCCTGTCCATTAATCACAGCCTTAATGACTCTGATACCCGGAGTTACCGTCGGATATTTTTTGAGTAGACCGTTAACCGAGGCCTGTTTTGATAACACCATAAGCTGCAGCGTGAATTGGTTGGCCGACGGCGTAGATATCCTTTCGGGATCAACCGTTACCTTTAATTCCGCTTGCTTCAGTTTTTCTTGCTTGACCAATGGCCGCTCAGCTTTTTTTTCCTCGGCATCACCCGATGGCTTGTTTTCAGGTTTTTGCTCAATTCTGCTGACACTGGCCGGAGCGGCCAGGGGATTAATTTCCAATGCAGGCAAAATTTGTTCCGTTTTGTGTGTGACTAAAGACGGCTCTGATGGTTCTTGCAATGTTTCAATTGCCGAGTCTTTTACATCACCTAATGACCCTAGCGTATCGTTAATGTCACTTTCCGGTTCGGTGCCACTCAGCTGGATAACCGGTTGCACAGTCGGCTGATTGAGCATTATCTGCGCACCTGGCTTTGGTAGCGGCAGTATAGTTACGTCCGATTTCTGCTCAACAGCTACAGGCACTATCGTTTTATGAGTCGTTTTATTCGATGCCAACCACAGAACGCCAACCGCAATGGTTCCTGCGACAGCGCAGACTAATACCCACTTCAATCCCCCGCCTTGCTTAGAGCGAGGCAAACCGGATAACTCATTGATAATTCTACCAGGAACGCCGTGCGTTTCCCGGTAGATATGCGCTATCATGTTATCGTTGATTGATTTGAACGGTAAATTTAAAGCCGGCTTCGTTGATAAATGCAGTAAAAAATCGCCGCACTGCTTTTCTGACAGCGTAGGAATCTCAACAATATGACAATCGTCAACAGCCTTGTCAGAGCCACGCTTCACCTGCATTTCATCATGCGTTAACGCAAAAATAACCCTTAAAACCGGATTTGCCGCTGCATAGTGAATGATAGCAGTGATCAAGCCGGGAACGAGCTCGCCTGCACTATCAATAATCAAAACGACTTGCTTATACTGGCCTTGATGCTGTTCCAAAGCGCCAGACAACGACTGAACAGACTTGCCGGCAAGCGCCTGAGCCAACTGCTGCTGAATCGCCTCAAAACTGACATCGGCACTCGCCTTAACATAGCAATACTGCCATGATTCGGTATTGCGCTGCTGCAAAAGACTAAGCAGCGTTGTTTTGCCTATGCCTTGCGGTCCGCACACGACCAGAGACCGAGTCAGGTTTGACAGCAGATGAATTAATAAATCAAGTTTCTGCGTTCGCTCCTTGGTTATCAGCGCATGAACAGCCGTATCGATAGCTTCACGGGGCGGCTGTTTTACAGAGTAAGTAAAAGTATCATCTTCTACCATAAGTTTTAAGCGTCATTTCTAATAGGTCTAGTGCTACGTCTACGGGCAGTGTCGCAATACCGATTTTTTCTAACAAAATCAGCCTGATTTGACCGTCTACATTCTTTTTGTCTACCGCCATTAAATCCAGAAACCGGGCAGCATCCATATCTTCCGGCGGCTCTACAGGTAGGCGGGCTTTTTTAAAAAGCCCGATAATTCTTGTCACATCGCCCTCGTCAAGCCAACCTAAGCGTTTGGAAAGATCGGCGGCCTGACATGTGCCTATGGCTACCGCCTCACCATGCAGAAACTTACCATAACCGGCACCGGTTTCCAGCGCATGACCAAAGGTATGACCCAGATTTAGGGTCGCTCTGATTCCAGTCTCGGTTTCATCTTCGGCGACAATTTCGGCTTTATTAATGCAGGAACGTTCAATCGCGTAAGCCAGCGCCTGCTTATCTCTAGCCAATAACGCATCAATATTATTTTCCAGCCACTCGAAGAATTCAAGATCCCTGATCAAGCCGTATTTAATGACTTCGGCCAGTCCTGCGGATAATTGCCGGTCATCCAGCGTATCCAAAACATCGGCATCGGCGATCACACATTGCGGCTGGTAAAAAGCACCGATCATATTTTTACCCAACGGATGATTAACCCCGGTTTTTCCGCCTACCGAAGAATCAACCTGCGCCAGCAAGGTCGTGGGTATCTGCAGAAAAGCGATGCCCCGCTGATAGCAGGCTGCCGCAAAGCCGCCCATGTCACCGACAACACCACCGCCTAAGGCAATCAGAGTGGCGTTACGGCTAAATTTGCAGGACAGCAACTTATCAAATATTTGCGAGACAAAATCCAAGGTCTTGAACTGTTCGCCATCGGGCAATATCACTGTTTCGACGCTATAACCCGCAAGATTTTTTAAAACCGCCTCCAAATACAAAGGAGCTATGGTTTCATTGGTGACCACCACAACCTGCTTGGACTTGATATGTGATGTAATTAGCTCAGACTGACTCAATAAACCGGAACCAATGTAGATCGGGTAACTACGCTCACCCAATTCAACCCGTAATTTTTTCATAGTTATAAATGTTTGGAGCAGAGGGTCCAAGAAAGGCACGAAATAAATCAAGATCTTGTATTGGCCTTTCTACTCACCCTTCGAGTGACGGACTACAGTCCTGTATCTATCTGAAAATTTTCGTTTTTTTCGTAAAAAAGACTTTTCTAGGATTAACGATTAACCGAATTGTATTCTTCTAAAATATGACTAACGACTTCTTTGCTTTGCATGACGCCGGTGTCAATTTTAAAATCGGCGCAAGACAAATACAGCGGCTCGCGCTGTTCAAACAGGCTTTCTATCCTATCCCGGGGATTATCCGTTTTAAGCAACGGACGCTGCGTATCCCGACGCGTCCTTTCCAGAATGCGTTCTACCGAGCATTGCAGGTAAACGATAAAGCCATTTTCCTTTAAAAGCCTTCGATTTTCATCGCGCAAAATAGCGCCGCCACC
>CANNNN010000146.1 GCA_947506075.1 Methylococcaceae bacterium | reverse complement strand
TATTTCAGCATCCGTTTTTGGGCTGGCTTTAGCCTTGGCGTACATCATCACCACATGAGCCAGCGGCCCGACTTCCATCGGCTTATTATACCAACGTGGGGATTTGATCCAGGAGTAACCGGAAGTTTTATTAAGCTTGTAATTCGCGTCTGGCGCAGGTCCGCCTCTACCCTTATAATCCAGGTTGGTTTCACCTTCACTGGGATGCAGTCCTACGCTGTTACCTTTAAGATATTTGTACCATGAGTGGGCAACATACTCCTGAATTTCACTGGGATTTTCCATATCCAAAGGTTGGATTTTCAGACCCTTTTCGCGTTCCAGTACGCCTTGCGGTATCAGGAAGTTAAGCGGATCACGGATGCCATTTTCGGGGAACTCGCCATAGCAGAGGTAATTCCAGCCGGTGCCGCCGCGTTTTTCCCAGCCCACATAGCCGCTTTGGGATTTATAAAAACCTGCAATCAACACGGTGTCCGGCACATAGACCTGATCTACAAAGTTCTTCATCTTGGTGATCAGTACCGTGACCTTCGCCATATTGACTTTGTTTAACGAGGTGCCGCCCAAATCTTCACTGACTTGGTTGTTGTAATTACTGCTGACCGCACAGGGCACGCCGCCTACCACCAAATTTGGATGCGGATCTTTACCACCGAAAATCGTATGCAGCTTGACCACTTCCCTGGCCCAGCCCAATGCGTCCAGATAATGGGCAACCGCAAGCAGATTTCCTGCTGGCGGAAGTTTGTACTCGGGATGGCCCCAATAACCGTTGGCAAACAAGCCTAGCTGCCCCCTATCAATAAGATTTTTCAGCTTGGCCTTTACGCCATCGAAGGTGATTTTAAGTGCTGCCTCCGTGACACTCGCATAATAGGCGGGGTTGTTTTTCTTTGCCAAAGCGGCGGTTGCCGCCGTATCTGCACTTAAAGCCGATACTACATCGACCCAGTCCAGCGCATGCAGGTGGTAAAAATGCATCACATGATCATGGACATACTGCGCACCTATCATCAGGTTGCGGATAAGTTCGGCGTTCTCTGGAACCTTGACGCCGAGTGCGTCCTCTACCGCCCTGACCGAAGTGAGTCCGTGAACCACCGTACAGACTCCGCAAATACGCTGCGAGATATGAGCCGCATCGCGTGGATCACGACCCTGCATGATGACTTCAATTCCCCGCGCCATGGTGCTGCTGCTATAAGCTTTGGTAATGGTTTTTCCATCAGCGCCGAGTTCTGCTTCGATGCGCAAATGCCCTTCTATCCGGGTGACCGGATCAATTACTATATTTGTAGCCATATAAATTCTCCAAATCGCCGCATTGCAAAGACGCGGCTAATAAAATAGTTAGTCGTCAATGGTGTTTCTGTCCAGGGGTTTGTAAAAACCAACCCCCTGTCCAACAATGGCCTCTTTATCCCAGAACCCTGGTTCTGAACAACCTAAACAACCATGGCCGGCTTGCATCGGGTATCCGGTACCCTGATTCCACTTCAATGTGGTGCAGGCATTGTGAGTGATTGGCCCTTTGCAACCCATATTGAGCAGGCAATAGCCTTTGCGTGCGCCTGCATCGTCAAAGCTTTCGACGAACTGATCTTTTTCGAAAAATTCCTTGCGGTAGCATTCTTCATGGACGGTCTCGCCATAGAACATCTTGGGACGCAGATTGGAGTCCAATGATGGGACTTTTTTGTTGAGTATCCAGTAAATCAAGGTGCCTGCAATGACCTCGGCAATCGGTGGGCAACCGGAAATATTTATTACGGGCTTAGTCGCATAAGTGCCACCGAAGCTTTTTAATGCCGCTTTAATGGATATTGCCCGGGTAGGACTCAAGCCGTTGATCCCCTTGGCCGCAGGTAATCCGCCAAAACTGGCGCAAGTGCCTACCGATACGACAGCTGCTGCGTTAGTGGCGGCAGCCTTTAACAGTTGCAATCCTGTTTTGCCAGACTGAATGAAAAACCCAGCGCCATTTTTGTCATCAGGGATAGCGCCGTCCACGACCAGAACATAGTTCTTTTTGGCGATTGCCTGTGAACGTGACAGTTCTGCCTGGACGCCGGATGGAGCCATCAGGGTTTCAGAGTAATCCAGCGACAGAGCTGTCAACAGAATGTTCTCTATGGAGTCGGTTTTATACTGGGTGTTTGGGAAGACGTTAATCAGTGACTCCAGACAGCCAGTGCATTCCTGGAATGACAGGTAGACTACGGAAGTGACGGGTCTTAATAGCGCGGCTTCGACCAACTTTGGCATCAGCGAGGTGGGAATAGCCATGATGGCCGAAAACCCCATGCAATACTTCATGAAAGTTCGTCGACTAACACCGGCATTAGCCAATCTTTCACCCAGAGTTTCTATAAGCGGTGTTTCATCCAGGGTTTCTATTTCCAGATGATTGGATAACCGAGTTGCAATATTGTTTCTTAGTTCTTTCTTTGATACGTTCGACATAACACACCTATTATTAGGATTAATGAATGTTCGCGCAGGTTAGCCCAATTGAGGAGGGCATGGTTACCGACGTTTGGCTTAAGCGGCAGAGCATTGGGTTGAAAAACCGCTAAAATCTTTAGAAAAACTACTTGTATACAGCTAATTCATTTAAAAGTTTGCCCAGGTTAACAAGGCTTAACGCCATGTCATCTCTTGGGCTTTTTAGTATTTCAGGTAAATACGTCACCTCAATGAGTTCGGTTAATAAATCATCATCCTGGTTGTAATGGCTTACCCACCAGATACCAGAATAGGCCGTTTCTTGAATCTCGGAGCAGCCGAAGCTTTGTATGCGAGCGCTGACTTCGCCGAGACTCAGCTTTTCCTTTAGAAACTGATAGCCTTCTGCACCCAAGGTTGGGAGGGCGCGCAGGTCCAGCGTTCCGTTTTGACCAGTGTCGAGCAGCGTTTTCAGCATGGCTTGAACTTCGTGCAACAAAGTCTTGGCTAAGATCAAACCATCTGTTTGTGGGGAGGAAATAACATTGATTGGAATATTTGCGAAAGTATTTACGTGCTCCATTTAGCTATGAGCTCCATGACTAGAGTGCAGACTTCGGGAATTGCTTTTTTGATAGCTGGAGTAGGCTCGGTACTCCAGCCGATACATTCTGGCTGTATACCGATCAGTGCACGCCTGGCCGGTAACTCATCAGTTAGTAGTGCTATCGACATTAGGTCGATAAGGGTGATGTCATGTACGCTGGAATTTTTTTGCCGCCCAAGTAAATAGTCCATATCCTCATCGTGAAAAGCTTTGACGGTGCCCGGTACATCACAGAATTGAGCGGCATCAATCACAATCAGGTTAGTGACTTCCTCGATGACACCTATCAGTGAAAAACTCAGGGTTCCACCGTCCAGAAACTCGACTTGAGGAAGATCGGGGTACATGGCTTTCAGTTGCTGTATAGCATGAACGCCAGCGCCATCGTCTTGCATGAGTGGGTTCCCGATCCCGAGAACTAATGTCTTATTCGACATAATCCAATTTCCATAAATAATTTAATGTTAGTTTAGCTTGTGAACATAAATTTAACCTTAAAAAACAATTGAATTTATGTTGATAAAGTTAAATTTATAGCGGCCATATAAATCAAAAAACAGGACTAGCCTTTAGTTGCTGATGCCGCATGAATACCAACACTAAATAAGTGGTTAAAGAATAGCACTCAGGCATTAGTTTAAGATTACGATTACATTAAGAACACATTAAGATATTTGCGTATCAGAGCAGAAGGAGTGGTTTTTGAAACATCAATTTATTAATTGCTGTTACGCAGATAGCGTGTAGATAGTTGATGTGTCACTAGGGAATGAAATTTAAATAACATGGACTATTGATCTTGTCTTATTTCTTATCCAAAGCCAGCTTTGAACAAGCCTGTTGAAAAAACAACCCAGTTGAAATTGAGTAACTGCCGTCAGTCTTATGGTTGAGTTATTAAATTTTCACGCCTAACGTGACGATTTTTGATGCTGGTTCCCCAAAAGCAGGCACCCGGTTACAGCTTTATCTTGCACGCCAACAATTAATAAACCTAAATTAGATAAGTTATAATTTGTCTTTAAGCTGGAGTGCAGGCAAAGCCAGCACTCCACCACTTATCAGTTAATTAAGGGTATTATGAAAATAGTTGGTTTTTTAGTGTGAACAAGATTCGACAAGGTTTTCTTATTGCAGATGATATGGCGCTGGCTACTCATGGGTATAGCCTGGAATGACACAAAAAATAAAACTAGGATATCTCTGGCGTCTTTTAGCAACAGGGTTTAGCTTTTTTAGTTTTGGTGTGGGCGGCCTATTACTGTGGGTATTTGTGTTTCCGGTATTGTCTTTACTGCCCGGTACCCCTGGACAAAAAGTCAGTCGAGGACAAAAGATAGTCAGTTACAGTTTTTATCTGTTTATTGGTTTGATGCACAGACTGGGGGTCATGACCTACGACATTGTGGGACTGGACAAACTTAATCGACCAGGACAGTTGATCATCGCCAATCATCCGACACTGGTCGATATTGTTTTTTTGATCAGCCGTATCAAACAGGCCAGTTGTATAGTCAAGGCCAGTCTGTGGCAGAATCCGTTTATGCGTGGCCCGATAGTCAATGCGGGATACATCAGCAACGGCGATCCCGAGCATATGATAGCCGAGTGCGTTGCCTGTTTACGATCGGGAGGTTCGATGATTATTTTCCCCGAAGGAACACGTTCATTGCCGGGCAAACCTTACCGATTTCAACGGGGCGCCGCTGCTATTGCGTTGCAGGCGAATACGCTGGTAACGCCAGTGACGCTGACCTGTCATCCCAGCACTTTAACGAAAGCCGAGCGCTGGTATCAAATTCCTGAGCGACGTTTTCATCTGACCCTGCAGGTCGGCGAGGATATTGGGCTGGATGAGTTTGTCTGCATCAGTCCTAAATCGATAGCCGTACGTCGCTTTACCCAATATTTACAGGATTATTTTACTAAGCAGAGAGCGGTTTATAACGACGATGAAAAATTGGAGTAAAGCAGTTTGAAAACTTAAAAAATATCACCACGAAGATACGAGGTTTTATGTCTGCGTGGTGAATTAACAGTATTTGGGTCAAAGCCCGAAGACTTTCCAGAAATTATCCTGTCTGGGTATGGCGAGTATGGCTTGGGAACAGAGCAGGGCAGAGACGCTGACGCCAGCTACACCGCCACCCGGTCGCGTCCAGTGCCCGGTGTGATAGAGGCCGGGCTGCACACCATGCACGCCAGGACGGTTCGGACCGATTTGATCGGGGGTGGGCGCATAGCCATAGGCAGCGCCTTGATGGTTAAGCGTGTAGCGTTCCAGGGTTCTGGGCGACCCCGATTCCACGAATAACAGATGATCATTAAGTCCAGGGAAATGGCGCTCGGCCTGTTCCAACAGCCGCTGCTGGAAGCCTTGCTTGGCTTGACGCCAGGATAGTCCGACGTCAAAGGGACACAGAGTGGTCAATAGCAGAATATGTTGGCCTGGGGGCGATAACGAGGGATCGGCCAACGAGGGGAGGGTGGCGGAAAACCAAATGGGACGGCCTTCGCAGGTGAGTTTGTAACCCGCCTCATGATCAAAGGAAGCGAAGAAAAAAGACTCATGGCTATGGGCTTGCTCGGCAAGTTGCAGGTCAGTGGCTACATAGCTGACGAAAACTGACAACGAGGAGCTCAGTTTGTTCAAGTCGTCACTATAATCTTTCGACAGGGATTCTGGTCCGCTTAATAAATCGGCGGTCTGGCGGATGTCAATATTGGAAACCACGGTTTCGGCCCGGATAACCTGGCCGTTTTCCAAGATAACGCCACAGACTTTGCCTTGTTCGACAGAAATGCGTCGTACGCTGGAATTCAGTAACACTTCGCCGTTGTGTTTTTCTACCGCTGCTGCAAGAAGATTGGCGTAGGTCTGAAAACTGCCGTGGCAATAATAGCCGCCTTCGTAGGTATAACCGGCGATCATGCTGGCCCAATACAAAAAGGAAAGCTTTGAGGGCGGTAGACCCAAATAGGGCCAGAGAGAGGCGCAGGCGCTTTTCAGGTGGGCATCGATCAGAAATTCATCCAGCGCCTCAGCCAGCGTGGCGCGGCGGTAGCGGAATAAATTGGCCAGGGTGAGCACCGGTGAGATACGCGCTGACTTGCCTTGTTCCAGTATCTCTTCCGCGATCATGGCTTCTTCCGCCAATACCCGACAAAGCCGAATCAGGGCAAGCAGACGGTTTTTCTCTTCCGGAAACCGTTCGCTTAAGCCGGCAATGAAAGACGTCTCGCCAGCTTGTAACGGTATTTCAAATTCCGGATAAACCGCCCGAGCGTAAGCCGGGATAGGAATGAAAAGGGCTTGAGGATCGATACCCACCGCCAGGCAAATTTTGTGTATCGTACTGCCATTGAGGTAGCCCTCAGAACTGCAGCCGCTGACCAGATGGACGCCCGAATCAAAATGGAAGCCGCGCCGCCTGAATCCGTGTGCGTAACCTCCGGGACGGTCGTGCCTTTCTATCAGCAACACGGATTTTCCGGTCTTGGCCAATAAAGCCGCCGTGCTTAGGCCGCCTATTCCGGC
>CANNNN010000145.1 GCA_947506075.1 Methylococcaceae bacterium | reverse complement strand
TTCAAGAAGAACCTTGTAATCTAGCCCCCCGTCATATTCATATAACGCAATATGACCGGCTGCTCGTGGATATTAAATTCGTGTTTTTCCGGCTTAATGAGCATCGCGTCAACAATGGCCTGTTTTAGTAGTGCCATATTACCCGGATGACTTCTGACAACTTGTTTTAAATCAACCGAATGCTCATTGCCCAGGCATAACAACAAGCGCCCTTCAACCGTTAAACGCACCCGGTTACAAGTACTACAAAAGTTTTCACTGTGCGGGGAAATAAAGCCGACTCGGGTTTGGGTGCCGGTCACGTTAAAATAATTTGACGGTCCACCGGTTTTTTCAGAGCTTGCAACCAACGCAAATTTTTGCACTAAATCGGCCTTGATTGAAGCGCTGGAATAATAGGCCTCTGATCGATCATGCTGACTGACGACGCCCAGCGGCATTTCCTCGATAAAACTGATATCAATGCTGTTATCGACTGCAAACTGAACCAGATCACACACTTCCAGATGATTTCTGTCCTTCAGAATGACTGCATTGATCTTTATCCGTTCAAAGCCTGCAAGCTTGGCGGCCTGAATGCCTCTAAGCACCTGCGACAAATCACCGGTACGGGTTATCGCCTTAAACTTGTCAGCATCCAGAGTATCCAGACTGATATTAATGCGTTTGACGCCCGCCTCTTTTAATTGGACTGCCATCGTTTCAAGTTGAGAACCGTTGGTCGTTATGACCAGCTCAGACAGGGTTTCAATGCGCCCGATATTTTTCAGAAGTTCCAGCGCGCCTTTTCTGACCAACGGCTCACCGCCGGTAATCCTGATTTTTTTTACGCCCAATTCGGCAAAGGCTAAGGCCAGCGTATAAATTTCTTCCAGCGACAGAACCTGGTCGCGCGGCAAGAAAGTCATGTCTTCAGCCATGCAATAAACACAACGAAAATCACAACGATCGGTAATAGAAATCCTTAAATAATCAACAACTCTGCCGTAGCGATCGATTAATTGAGAGAGAGGACGGAGATTTGTCATTATAGCGGCGATAAAAAATCCAAGACACTAATAATAACATAGTAATGCCTATTTACTGGGAACATCTGTCGTGGCATGAGCAAGGCCAAAAAAAGCCCCAACCGGATTCGAAATACTCACCTGACTATTGATAACGAAAAAAAACACTAGGTATTTCGACAACTTTTCCGCGTTATAAAAATGCGGTGGCTTTATTTTTCAATCAAGACTATGGCCTGTACCGCAATGCCTTCTTTACGGCCTTCAAAGCCCAGCTTTTCGGTAGTAGTTGCTTTGACGTTGATGCAATCGACATCCACCTTCAAATCCTCGGCAATATTTCTGCACATCGCGGCGGTATGCGGCGACATTTTTGGCGCCTGGGCAATAATAGTAATATCGGCATTCACCAGCTTATAACCTTTTTCCTGCACGATGCCATAGACATGGCGCAATAAAACCCGGCTGTCGGCACCCTTAAATTCGGGATCGGTATCGGGAAAATGCTTGCCTATGTCGCCCAAGGCCGCCGCACCCAATAGCGCATCGCACAAGGCATGCAAAACCACATCGCCGTCGGAATGCGCTTCCAGGCCTTGTTCGTAAGCTATTTTTACCCCGCCTAAAATAACGTCTCCACCGTCTTTAAAGCGGTGTACATCGTAACCTTGCCCTACTCTAATCATTGTTGCTCCATGTAAAATTGTGCCAGCGCCAAATCTTCCGGGCGGGTTATTTTGATATTATCGGGACGACCTTCGACGATTTTCGGCTGCAAACCTTTTAATTCCAGCGCGCTAGCATCATCGGTGATGGCCGGATTACCTTGCGCCTGCTCCAATGCGGCTTTCAACATACCGTAACGGAACATCTGTGGCGTCAAGGCCCGCCAGATATGACTTCTATCCAGCGTTCCTGTGATGCCATCGCCCTGCACCTGTTTCAAGGTATCAGGCGAGGCCAAGGCCAGTATCCCGCCTACATCATCGTTAATCAGTGTGTCGATCAGATGGTGAATATCGGACGCAGTAATACAGGGTCTGGCCGCATCATGCACCAATACCCAGTCATCATCTGAGGCTTGCTCCCGGATGGTCTTTAGCCCGGATAACACCGAGTCAGCTCGCTCTTTGCCGCCTGGAGCTGTGATGATGTTTTTATGTTGTGATACGGTCAGCTCAGGCCAATACGGATCTTCTTTGGAAACCGCAACGGCGATAGCTGTAAAAACCTCGGCCTGCAACAGGCGCAACAAGGTATGTTCGATAACCGTTTTTCCGGCCAGTTCCAGATATTGTTTGGGCCGATCGGCCTGCATACGTTTACCGACGCCGGCAGCGGGAACGATAGCCCAGAATTTAATTGAATTGGTCATAGCTAAAAAAAGACTAAAGGCGAAAGACAAAAGACTCAAGGCGTGTGATTTTTTTCGCCCCTAATATTTTGTCTTTCGCCTTATTCAAGCACATGAAAAAACGTTTCGTCTTCCTTAATCATCCCTAATTCATCCCTGGCTCTCTCTTCTATGGCTTCCTGGCCTTTTCTTAAATCCAGAACCTCGGCGTACAGCGCTTCATTGCGCTGCCTTTTTTCCTCGGCTTCTTTTTTAAGGTCATCAAGACGTAGCTGATAGGCGTCGATCTGGGCAATACTGCCGTCGCCCAGCCATATCCGGTATTGAAAATGGCTGATTAACAGTAGGATGATTACAACGAGGATTTTCATGATTTAGGCAAAAGACTAAAGGCTAAGGGCGAAGGACTCATGGCTATTCGCCTTGAACCCCTCGCCTTACGCCTGTTTTTATTTCAGCATTTTAAACGCACTACGACCTGCGTAAACAGCTAAATCGCCTAATTCTTCTTCGATTTTCATCAAACGATTGTATTTAGCGACGCGATCGGAACGGCTTAAAGAACCGGTTTTGATTTGACCAGTACCGGTCGCAACAACCAAGTCAGCAATGGTAACATCTTCAGTTTCGCCTGAACGATGCGAAATAACCGCCGTGTAACCGGCTGCATGAGCCGTATTAATCGCTTCCAAGGTTTCGGTCAAGGTGCCGATTTGATTCAGTTTAATCAAAATTGAGTTGGCAATGCCTTTGTCAATGCCTTCTTTTAAAGTAGCAGGATTGGTCACGAACAAGTCATCACCGACCAATTGGATTTTAGTGCCCAATTTTTCGGTTTGATCTTTCCAACCTGTCCAGTCATTTTGATCCAGGCCGTCTTCGATAGAAATAATCGGATATTTTTCTACCCATTCAACAAAGAAATCATTCATTTCAACCGAGTTGAAACTTCTGCCTTCTGCCGACAACTCATAACGACCGTCTTTGTAGTATTCGGAGCTGGCGGCGTCCATACCTAAGAAAATATCAACGCCGGCTTTGTAGCCCGCTTTTTCAATCGCTTCCAGGATAACTTCAATGGCTTCTTCGTTAGAAGACAAATTCGGCGCAAAACCGCCTTCGTCTCCGACTGTCGTTGCCAAACCTCTGGCTTTTAAAACTTTGCTCAGGTTATGGAAAACTTCTGCGCCGTAACGTATAGCTTCACGGAACGTCGGTGCGCCTACAGGCAAAATCATGAACTCTTGCAGATCAACACTGTTGTCAGCATGTGAGCCGCCGTTGATGATGTTCATCATCGGAACAGGCATGATAAATTTACCACTGGTGTTCAGGTGACGGTATAAAGGCACGCCAGCATCTTTAGCCGCCGCATGAGCCGCCGCCATTGAAACGGCCAAAATCGCATTCGCACCCAAACGACCTTTGTTCTCGGTGCCGTCCAACGCTATCATTTTATTGTCGATGCCAGCCTGGTCAGCGACATCCATACCGATGATCGCTGCGCGAATTTCAGTATTAACATTATGAACCGCCGTTAGCACGCCCTTGCCCAAATAACGGGCTTTGTCATTGTCACGCAACTCTATCGCTTCGCGTTCGCCGGTTGATGCACCGGAGGGTACCATCGCGCTGCCAATCACGCCGGACGCCAAAATCACGTCCGCTTCCAGGGTCGGGTTACCGCGTGAATCCAAAATCTCTCTTGCTTTAATATCAACGATTTGAGTCATGTTATTTTTCTCTACAGGTTAAAAAACAATGGGTAAACGACAATTACATATCGTTAAATAAGGTGGGTAAATCAATCACCAAGTCTGGAAATAAATAAGGCACGGCAACATCGTCCCCCGCATAACTATTATGCAATTGATACTGCGCTGTTTCGTCATTTAGTACAAATTGCTGTATGACTTCCTCATAAGGATATATCAACCAATATTCAATTACGCCACTTTCGGCATAAAGAGCATGTTTGGTTTTGACTTCTTTTTTTGAGTTACCCTTGGACAATATTTCAATAATCCAATCGGGCGCACCGTTACAGCCCTGCTCGTCCAACTTGTCTTTATCACAAATCACGCAAATATCAGGCTGTACGACGGTAGTAATATCTTTATTGGCTAATATCGACTTAGTGCGGTCATATAAGCGCACATCGAACGGCGCTGCAAATACTTGGCAGTTTTTCTTTTGGAGAAAATAAAAGAGCTGACTACTCAAATAAATGGAAAGTCGCTGATGCTTAACATTCGGCGCTGGAGACATTAACTGAATCCTGCCTTTAATCAATTCCACAGCTTCACCTAACCGCCACGTCAAATAATCCGCATAGCTATAGCTGGCGGTTAAATCGAGCTGTGACAACTGGGTGATTTGAGGCATCGTTACAGGGTCGTTTCGATAAATGCCTGCTGTTTGACAGCCTTATCGATGTTTTGCAGGGTTTCCAGTAATTCTCGCATTCTGTGTAAAGGCCAGGAATTAGGACCGTCACTTTTAGCTTCCGCAGGATTCGGATGGGTTTCCATAAACAGTCCAGCTATGCCCACTGCGACCGCCGCTCTGGCTAATACCGGAACAAATTCGCGCTGCCCACCCGATACCGTGCCCTGTCCGCCGGGCAATTGCACAGAATGCGTCGCATCGAAAACCACAGGACAAGCAGTGTCCCGCATGACAGCCAACGAACGCATGTCGGAAACCAGATTGTTATAACCGAACGATACGCCGCGCTCGCAGACCATAATCTGCTGATTTCCTGTCGCCTTGGCTTTGTTGGCGACATGCACCATATCCCAGGGCGCCAGAAACTGGCCTTTTTTGATATTGACCGGTATGCCTTGCGCGGCAACCTGCTGTATAAAATTGGTTTGCCTACACAAAAAGGCTGGCGTCTGCATCACGTCAACGACCGAAGCGACTTCGGCCAGCGGCGTATCTTCATGCACATCGGTCAACACCGGCACGCCGATTTGTTGCTTGACTTTTTCCAGTATTTTAAGGCCTTGCTCTACGCCGGGTCCCCGGTAAGTTTCGTGCGACGAGCGATTGGCTTTATCGAACGATGACTTGTAGATAAACGGGATATTTAAGGCTGTCGTTAATTCTTTCAGGTAACCTGCGGTATCCAGCGCCATTTGCTCACTTTCGATCACGCAAGGTCCGGCTATCAAAAAAAACGGCTGATCCAAACCGACTTCAAAACCACATAATTTCATAATATCTCACTCATTCCCAAATTCTTGCTCAGCATTACACTGTGCTGTTTTTATGCTGAACCGCCGCAACCACAAACCCGGAAAACAACGGATGACCTTTTCTCGGTGTAGAGGTAAATTCCGGATGAAATTGGCAAGCCAGGAACCAGGGGTGATCCTGAATTTCTATCACTTCAACCAATCGCCCATCGATAGACTTACCCGAAAAGCGCATGCCGGCCTGTTCCAGTTTTTCCAGATACTGACCGTTAAATTCATAACGATGCCTATGCCTTTCAGTAATCACGTCTTTCTGATAAAGCTGATAGGCCAATGAATCGGATTTTAATCGGCATTGCTGCCCGCCCAGACGCATCGACCCGCCTAAATCGGATTGCTCATTGCGCGTTTCCAGCTGGCCGTCCTCCGCCATCCATTCAGTAATCAGACCGATCACAGGATGCGGAGACTTGGGCAAAAATTCGGTGCTGTGCGCGCCTTCCAACCCGGCCACATCACGGGCAAATTCAATAACCGCAACCTGCATCCCCAGGCAAATGCCCAGATAAGGGATTTTATTTTCCCGTGCATACTTGACCGTTGCAATTTTGCCTTCCACGCCACGTTCGCCAAAGCCTCCCGGAACCAGTATCGCATCGACGCCTTTCAGTCGAGCTATACCTTCATCTTCTATCATTTCCGAATCGATATAGACAATATTGACCTTGGTACGAGTGCGGATTCCGGCATGAATCAACGCTTCATTCAGCGATTTATAAGCATCGGAATGATCGACATATTTACCGACAATAGCGATAGTTGTTTCGTTGTCCGGATGCTCCAGCGCTTCGACGACAGCTATCCATTCGGACAAATCGGCCTGCGGTACATTCAAACGCAATTTGTGAACAACAATATCGTCCAGACCCTGCTCATGAAGCAACAGCGGAACCTTGTAAATAGAATCGGCATCGACTGCAGAAAAAACCGCTTTTTCTTCGACATTGGTAAACAGCGCAATTTTACGACATTCACTGTCAGGGATGGCTTGTTCGGAACGGCAAATCAGAATATCCGGCTGTA
>CANNNN010000144.1 GCA_947506075.1 Methylococcaceae bacterium | reverse complement strand
TTTGATGTGGTGGATTATGGAGGCGCTGGAGAATCAGTTACTGTTAGAGCACATCGATAGAGTTGGCAAGTCGATGACCTTAATTGACCGCTAAAATGCATTTCATCAATAACACAACCGATCGTGGATCGGGTCCACTGGCATAAGATAGGTATAAGGTCTAGCTTTTGTATTCGTTATTGGGCGTAGAAATAAAATAAGGGGGAATGCTCAGCAATCCCCCTTATTTATTAAATCTTAAAAAACAGTCTTAAAACTTAAGGAATATTTCTTTAAGTTCTTTGAATTTTGCAACAGCTTCAGCCATGGACGCTTTTGCTGCTTCTACATTACCTTTTTTTAGCTCTGAACGAGATTCCTTAAGAAAGCCATTTGCTTTTTCTTTTTCTCTGTTAACAGTAGCGCTCTCAATATGATTTAGAGCTTGTTTTGCATCTTTCATTAGATCAAAAACAGTGTTTTCATCGGCGCCACTATTCAATGCAGCCGAAGCGGCTTCAACTGCAACAATTGATTCATCAAATGCAGCAAGAACAGCCGCTTGTGATTGATTTTCAATTTTTCCTGCTGGTTTTGCCATCGCAGGAGCAGCCGCAAGCAATGCAGTACCGATAAATGAAGCAATTACTAATTTTTTCAATAAAGTCATTAGACCTTTTCCTCGTGAATGTGGTAGGTTTTGGTGTTTGTGTGCAATAAATTAAATTAAATTAAATTAAATCCACAACAATGTCACTTTAACATAAACACGATCAATTATCTTAGTAAATAATAGCTTGCATTTTTAATGAGATGGGACGTGGCTTGCAACCACGCATTCGGCCTATGACAACGCTCAACCGGAGCGCGGTTCGGGGGTCTGATTAAATGAGCAGACTCAAAAACTTTAAATTTTTATAGCTAAAAAACCGCCCTGCGCCAGACTATTTCTTTAGCGCTTGCCTGTTTAGCAATGCCTGTCTTTTCCTTTTCGCCGCCTCTGCTTTTTCAGCGCCTTCCTTTTCCTTGCGCAAACAGCGCGCATCATAGCGACGTTTTGCCTGGGCCGATTTTTGCGCCCTTAGCTCAATGCTATTGTTGACCGGTAGGGGCATCATGATAATGCAATCCACCGGACAAGGCGCTATACAGAGTTCGCAGCCGGTACATTCCGAGGCTATGACGGTATGCATGAATTTTGCCGCGCCCACTATCGCATCGACAGGACAAGCGGCGATGCATTTAACGCAACCGATACAATCTTGTTCGATAATAAAGGCGACGCCGGGAGCTTTGTGCAGGCCGAATTCGCTATTCAACGGCTTGGGCGCTACGCCCAATAAATCGGCCAAATCGCGTATGCCTTGTTCACCGCCCGGCGGACACTGGTTGATGTCGGCCATGCCAGCGGCGATGGCTACTGCGTATGGATGACAACCTTGAAAGCTGCATTGTCCGCACTGGGTCTGCGGCAGCAAGGCATTTATTTGATCGATCAATATGGAGTTTTCAAGCATAGCTATCTACGCAAGCCCTATTGCTGTCATTCTGGCAGGGATTGCCGGAATCCAGATCGCAAGTATTTGAAAAATATATCCAAAAGATTTCATTTAGAGGAAAGTGGTTTTGTCAAATGTGGTGTTGGCCATCCATGGCTTCTAATTCCCGACACAAATCAGTCTGGAACAGATTTGCATTAACCCGAAAGGCTTCAGGCAGGGCAAGCCTGTCGTGAATCCCTGCCGGTATGACGAGAAGCTACTTAACCCGCATCCCCGGCTGAGCACCTTCATCCGGGCTTAAAACCCAAATATCCTTGCCGCCGGGACCTGCTGCCAATACCATGCCTTCGGACAGACCAAAACGCATTTTTCTCGGCGCAAGATTGGCGATAACCAGGGTCAGTTTTCCTTCAAGATCTTCAGGTTGGTAGGCCGACTTTATCCCGGCAAATATATTGCGGGTTTCATCGCCTATATCCACGGTCAATTGCAATAATTTGTCCGCACCGTCAACATGTTCGGCCTTGAGGATTTTGCCGATACGTAAATCCAGTTTGGCAAAATCGTCGAATTCTATGGTTTCGGCTATCGGTTCGAAGTTTTTGGCCTTGGGCGTCTCAGCGGTTTTTTCCAGATTTTCTTTGGAGGCCGCGACTATCAGCTCGATCTTATCGGCCTCAACCCGCGTCATCAACGGTTTAAAGTCGTTGATAACATGGCTTAACAAAGGCTGCACTGTAATCGGCCAGGTCTGGACCGGGATATTTAAAAAGCCTTCCGCATTACCTGATAAAACCGGCAACACCGGCTGCAAATAAACGGCCAGCAATCTGAACAGATTCAGTCCCATAGAGCAGACCTCGTGCAGTTCCTGATCCTTACCTTCTTCCTTGGCAATCAGCCAGGGTTTTTTCTGGTCGATATATTGATTAGCAAGATCCGCCAGCGCCATAATTTCGCGCATCGCCTTGCCGAATTCACGGGTCTCATACAAATCCGCAATCAGCGCATTGGCATCGACAAATTGCTCGAATAAAGCCGGTTCCGAACACCTTTCGGAAAGCATGTTATCAAAGCGTTTACTGATAAAGCCGCTGCAACGGCTGGCGATGTTGACCACTTTTCCGACCAGATCGGAATTGACCCGCTGACTGAAATCGTCAAAATTAAGATCAATGTCATCGACCCCGGCGCTGAGCTTGGCCGCAAAATAATAGCGCAAATACTCAGGGTTCAAATGCTCCAGATAGGTACGCGCGGTAATAAACGTGCCGCGCGATTTGGACATTTTTTCGCCATTCACGGTTAAAAATCCGTGCGCAAAAATCGCGCTGGGCGTCCGAAAATGTGCACCATTCAACATCGCAGGCCAGAATAAGGCGTGGAAATAAATGATGTCTTTACCGATGAAATGATACAGCTCGGCGTCGCTGTTTTTGGACCAGAACTCATTAAAATCCAGGCCTTTTTTATCGCACAGGTTTTTAAAACTGGCCATGTAACCGATAGGCGCATCCAGCCAGACATAAAAGTATTTGCCGGGCGCATCGGGAATTTCAAAGCCGAAATACGGCGCGTCACGGCTGATATCCCATTGCTGCAAGCCGCCATCCAGCCATTCGGCCAGTTTGTTGCGGACTTCCGGCTGTAAATGGCCGGCGTGCGTCCAGTCGCGCAACATTTCGCTAAAGTTGGCCAGATCGAAAAAATAATGTACCGAATCTTTGGCAATCGGTTTTGCGCCTGAAATTGCGGAAACCGCGTTTTTCAGTTCGGTAGGCGAGTAGGTTGCGCCGCAAGCCTCGCAGCTGTCGCCGTATTGATCCAGTGCACCGCATTTTGGGCATTCGCCTTTGATGAACCGGTCGGACAAAAACATATTCTTAACCGGATCGAAAGCCTGGGTAATGCTGCGCGAACTGATATGACCGGCGTCGCGCAAGCGTTCGTAAATCAGCGTCGAATAGGCTTTGTTTTCTTCGGAATGGGTGCTGTGGTAATTATCGAAAGCCACGCCAAACTCGGTAAAGTCTGCCAGATGTTCCTTGCCGACCTGGGCTATCAGTTGTTCCGGAGTAATGCCTTCACGATCGGCCCTGAGCATGATAGGCGTACCGTGCGTGTCATCGGCACAAACGTAATAGCAAAGATTGCCGCATTGTTTCTGAAAGCGCACCCAAATATCGGTTTGAATATATTCAACCAGATGACCGAGATGTATCGGGCCGTTGGCATAAGGCAGTGCGCTGGTGACAAGAATTTTTCTATCTGACATAGTGTAAATAATTCAAACAATTGGTAGGCAAAATCAATGGGCTATTATGGCATAAAATAAACATAATCCTAAAAACCTTAGTTAGCCACGTATTTCGGCTGCGCCGGTCCTGTATGCAGCGAAAGAACGCAGGACAGCTTTGCTAATAAGTGCAATAGCATGACGAAATCGGTAAACTGAGCCCATAATTCTTGGGTTTTGACCCAGCACATTTTATTTACCACGAGGATGCAGGACATGGCTAACATCGAAAAGACTGATATAGAAGATCTACTGCGCACCTTTATCGACCCCAACCATGGCGAAGATCTGATGTCGGCAAAATCGGTCAAAGCAATCACGATAGACGGCGGCAAGGTTGGCGTTAAACTGGAACTGGGTTATCCGGCACTTAGCTATGTGGCTGAACTTAAAGCGGCTGTTGAAGAACACCTTAAAACGCTAAACGGCTTAACTGATGTCACTGTGGAGGTCAGCGTAAAAATTGTTTCTCATGCGGTGCAACAGGCCTTAAAGCCGCTGCCCAACGTCAAAAATATTATCGCTGTAGCCTCCGGCAAAGGCGGAGTCGGCAAATCGACGACTGCGGTCAATCTGGCTCTGGCATTAGCCGCAGAAGGCGCCACTGTTGGCATACTCGATGCGGACATTTACGGCCCCAGCATACCGATGATGCTCGGACTTTCCGGTTTTCCGGAAAGCAAAGACAAAAAGACCATGATGCCCAAGATCGCTTTCGGCATACAAACGATTTCTATCGGCTATCTTGTAGAAGCCGATCAAGCGATGATCTGGCGGGGTCCTATGGTAACCACAGCCTTGCAGCAATTGCTTAAAGACACCAACTGGGACAATTTGGATTATCTGGTCGTTGATTTGCCGCCAGGCACCGGCGACATCCAGTTAACGCTGTCCCAGCAGATTCCGGTCAGCGGCGCGATTATCGTGACCACGCCGCAGGATATTGCGCTGATCGACGCGCAGCGCGGCTTAGGCATGTTCGAGAAAGTCCATGTGCCGGTACTGGGCCTGGTTGAAAACATGAGCATGCATATCTGCAGCAACTGCGGTCACGAAGAAGCCATCTTCGGCGAAGGCGGCGGCCTTGCAATGGCCGAACGTAACCGGATCGAATTTCTGGGTTCCTTGCCGCTGGATATCAACATCCGCAAATTTGCCGATGGCGGCACGCCTACTGTAGTTGCCGATCCGGACGGGCGCTCTGCGCAGATTTACAAGCAAATCGCCCGTAAAACGGCGGCGAGACTGGCGTTAAAGGCCAAGGATTTCACCACCAAGTTTCCGACTATCGTCGTGCAGAACACCTAAAAAACAGGCGAAAGACGCAAGGCGAATGGTGAAGGCGACTGTTTTGCCCTGTACCTTTCGCCTTTCGCCTTGTGCCGGCTTCATCTCTGTGTAAAAATTAAATATTGTAAACTATCGGATATTTAACATTTCATGAGCATTAAGTCGGACAAGTGGATACGCCGCATGGCGGAACAACAAGGCATGATAGAACCGTTTGAAAGCGGCCAGGTCAGGGATTCGGAACGCGGCCGGGTCATTTCCTACGGCACTTCCAGTTATGGTTATGATGTCCGTTGTTCTGACGAGTTCAAAATTTTCACCAACATCAATTCCGCAATCGTCGATCCCAAAGATTTTGATTCGAACAGCTTTGTCGATGTTAAGTCAGATGTCTGCATCATTCCGCCCAACTCCTTTGCGTTGGCCAGAACCGTTGAGTATTTCCGCATTCCGCGTGATGTGTTGACGATTTGCCTAGGAAAATCAACGTATGCCCGCTGCGGCATCATTGTCAATGTAACGCCGCTGGAGCCGGAATGGGAAGGTCATGTAACGCTGGAATTTTCCAACACCACGACGCTGCCTGCAAAAATCTATGCCAACGAAGGCGTGGCGCAAATGCTGTTTTTTGGCGGCGACGAGGTTTGCGAAACCTCTTACAAAGACCGGGGCGGAAAATATCAGGGACAAACCGGAGTGACCTTGCCGAAAGCCTAACAGCGGATGGAATGCGGATGCTAAAAGTAGGCACCTCTAAGCGACACAGATGAGGCTGGTTTACGCGGATTAACGTGGCCTGAGCCTTTAAAAATTCGTTTAAATCCGTCGCACTGCGTCATCCGTGCTCTGATTTTTTTACCAAGCTATTGAACCTTCATCGGCATCGGCAACGTAACCGGCGGCAACTGTACAAAAAAACCTTTCGTGTTCAAGCTGTCCAATACTTTTACCGCATCTTCCTTGGCCAGTTTGCGTTCAGGCGTCAACTCCAGATCCATCACAAATTCCATTTTGCCGAAGCTGTCAAACAGTGCTTCCGGCACCGTTGAAAAATCGTCTTTTTTATCGACATACAAATAAAGATGTTCTTTTTTTAGGCTTTTATAAATAAAACACAGCATAGAATTAGTCGTAAATGAATCAAAACGGCTATTCTAACCGTTTTTGATTAGAATGCTGTTTTCTTGACTTGGCGGTGCCCCATGGCTAAACACTCCACGACATCCAAAGACTTTTTTAAAAAAGCCTGTTTATTTGAAGCCGCCCTGATTCCGGTCGCGGTGGTTCTCGGCTGGATCGCGAACATTAATCCTTATCAAAACCTGCATTTTTCAGAATCCGCGATCGCTTACGGCCTGCTGGGAACGCTGCCGCTGTTTTTGCTGTTTTTGACGCTGGAGCAGATAAGACTGGAATCTGTAGTAAAAATAAGAAATGTTGAACAGGAACGAGATAAATAAACGGGATATAGCGAGATAAAGGCATCCTTCATAACCCCTCAAAAGTAGTTGACACTTTTCAGAGCCAATAAATCGGCAACAAACTACAGTAGCCTGGAAACAAACAGCTGTATGCATTTATGGACCT
>CANNNN010000143.1 GCA_947506075.1 Methylococcaceae bacterium | reverse complement strand
TTTTATGCAGCTTTGCTTTTTCTTCTTCTGTCAAAATAAGTCTTATTCGTTTTGCTTTGTTTTGCTTATTTTACAGAAGTAGGATATTTGAATATAGTGTCACGAACTTCCGGTTTGTTGTACTAGTGCGGCGGATATTCGGATGATGGTTTCCATGATGTCCTGATTTTTTAAGTTCTATCCCGTTTTATGTTGCAGGGCTGACCTGACGCAACGCAAAACCCCATAACTGTACTGAGCTTCAAACAACTCAAAAACTGGTTTAAGCGAGTTTTGTTGTTCTTCCGGCAGATTGATAAGGGCTTCTTCTATACGCTTAATTTCCTGTTCGGGTAATTCAACGACATCGGCCAGCACGAGCATCCCCTGCTCCAGAGACTGCGCCAGATGCCCGTAAACAGTGGTCTCTTGCAGCTCCCGTTGCTGGGCGATCTGCTTGACGCTGTAGCCCAGACGGAATAAGGCTACCGATTCGGCCATCGTATCCGAAAGACCGATTGGCCCGTTTTTGGTGATGTCGGCAAACTCGCTGATCACCGCTAGAAACTCATCGGCATAAAGTTCCAGTTTGCGTTGGCCGATGCCGGACAGCAGACTCATTTGTGATCGATTGGCGGGCTTGGCTTCCAGCATCGCCATCAAGGTCGCATCATGAAAAATAACATAAGGCGGCACATTCTGGGCTTCCGCAATCATTTTGCGCTTGGCGCGCAACGCATTCCACAGCAAAGTATCATCAGCTTTGCCGAACTGTCTGCTAGCTCTTTTTTCACCTTTAATTTTTTCAGGCATTAAATCCTTGCGCAACATTAGTTGTTGCTCACCGCGCAGAATCGGCCGACAGGCTTCGGTCAGTTGTAACGCGCCAAAACGCTCAAAATCGACCGCAACCAGACCCCGGGCGACCAGTTGCCTGAACACCGAATGCCATTGTTTTTCCTCAATATCAACCCCTATACCGAAGGTCGATAACTTATCATGAGCTGCTTTGACAATGCGTTCGGTGGCCTTGCCGCGCAACACATCAATCAAATAGGCCACGCCATAGCGCTGTGAGGTGCGATGGATGCAGGATAAGGCTTTTTGTGCGGCCAGTGTGCCATCCCAGGTATTAACCGGCTCCAGACAGGTGTCGCAATTGCCGCAGGGCTGTTCCAGGGTGTCGCCAAAATAACCCAGCAAGGCCTGCCGACGGCAATGTACCTGCTCGCACAAGGCCAGCATCGCATCCAGTTTGTGAAATTCGATACGTTTATGCGCTTCATCGGCATTGGAGTCCTGAAGCATTTTCCTTAGAGTGATGACGTCCTGCAAACCGTAAGCCATCCAGGCGTCGGCCGGCAATCCGTCGCGCCCGCCTCGGCCGGTTTCCTGATAATAGGCTTCAACGCTTTTGGGCAAATCCAGATGCGCAACAAAACGGACATTGGGTTTGTCTATGCCCATGCCGAACGCGATGGTCGCAACGATCACCACGCCTTCCTCCATTAAAAACTGGTGCTGATGCCTGGCGCGCAAGCCCGCATCCATGCCTGCATGGTAAGCTAGCGCGTTGACGCCTTTGGCTCTTAACCATTCTGCGGTCGCATCGACTTTCTTGCGTGACAAGCAATAGACTATACCTGCATCACCTGCGTGTTCGGCACGCATAAAGTCGATCAGCTGATCGCGGGCATTTTGTTTTTGTACGATACGGTATTTGATATTGGGCCGATCAAAGCCGCTGAGAAACAGCCGCGCCTGTTCCAGATTGAGGCGCAATTTTATTTCTTCGCGGGTCTTGTCATCAGCGGTTGCAGTCAGCGCGATCCGGGGAATATCGGGGAATCGCTCGTGCAGCAAAGACAACTGGAGATAATCGACCCGAAAATCGTGGCCCCATTGGGATACGCAATGCGCCTCGTCGATCGCAAACAGCGCAATCTGGATGCGTTCAAACAGTGCTCCGGTTCGGGCCGAGGTAAGCCGCTCCGGCGCGATATACAGCAAATCCAGTTCACCGTTAAGGAGTTGCTGTTCGATTTTTCGGGATTCTTCCAACGATAAGGTGGAATTCAAAAAAGCGGCTTTCACGCCAAGTTGCAGCAAGGCGCTGACCTGATCCTGCATCAATGCGATCAGCGGCGAAATGACGATGCCTACGCCGGGTCGGATCAGCGACGGAATCTGGTAGCACAAGGATTTGCCGCCGCCGGTAGGCATTAGCACCAAGGCGTCATGTCCCGCTATTAAGCGTTCGATGACTTCCTGTTGCTGACCTCTAAATTTGTCATAGCCGAAAACGGCCTTGAGGACTGCAAGTGGTTTGCTATTCATAACACCTTTTTGGATGGGTCCAATTAAACACTACTGAGGTTACGCACGAATGGTATTTCTCTTGATGCAAGTTTTGTGTGCATTTTGATCGGGGTTGCAAACCCCGACCGGCATAACCATCACTAAACAGTAAACAATTCACCATGAAGACAATTACAAGGGCTCAAACAAAGCAGTCAGATCCTCCGCCGTCAGCTTCAATGATTCCTCTTTAGCTCCGCCGTTGTATATACCTTCGGCCAGAGCGCGCTTTTTATCCTGCATCGCGATAATCTTTTCTTCCACGGTATTTTCGGTAATCAGTTTGTAGACGAATACCGGCTTGTCCTGACCGATACGATGGGCGCGGTCAGCGGCCTGGCTTTCTGCAGCGGGGTTCCACCATGGATCGTAAATAATGACGGTGTCGGCTTCGGTCAAGTTTAAGCCGACTCCTCCCGCTTTCAGGCTGATCAGAAACACATTGACTGCGCCGCTTTTAAACAACTCTATCGCTTCGTCGCGGTTACGGGTTTGGCCGGTCAGTTTGGCGTAGCCGATGTTGCGGCCGTTCAATTCGTTTTCGATCAACGCAATCATCCTAGTGAACTGCGAGAACACCAGGATGCGACGACCTTCTTCCAGTTGTTCCGGTAACAATTCCATCAGTAAATCGAGTTTGGCGGATTCCTGTACCTTTTGCGCTTCCACCAATCTCAGGGTGCGCGGGTCACAACAGGTTTGGCGTAGTTTGAGCAGCGCATCGAGAATGGTGATATGACTGCCGGCCAGACCTTTTTGGGCGATCGCGTCGCGGACTTTTTTCTCCATGGTCAGGCGTATACTCTCATATAAAGCGGCCTGTTTTGGATAGAGCGGCACCGAGCGGATGATCTCGGTTTTTGGCGGTAATTCGGTCGCGACTTCCTGTTTGGTGCGACGTAGCATGAACGGTGCAATCCGGCGCGACAACCGTGCCCGTTGCTCGCTATCGCCATGCATTTCGATCGGTGTGCGATAGATTTTTTTAAACATGGCGCTGTCGCTCAAAAAACCCGGCATCAGAAAATCAAATTGCGCCCAGAGTTCGCCTAAGTGATTTTCCATCGGCGTGCCGGTCAGACAAAGCCGGTGCTCGGATTTGATCTGACGAACCAGACGGGCAGCTTTGGACAGCGGATTCTTAATGGTCTGAGCTTCGTCCAGAATCAGGTAATGATAGTCATGCTCCAACAGCGTTTCCTCGTCCCGGGACAGCAGCGGGTAGGTGGTCAGGATCAGGTCATAGTCCCTGATTTTGTAGAACAGCTGTTTACGCTCGGTGCCCTGTAAAATCAGGATCTTTAGGTCAGGTGTGAACCGTTCGGTTTCCCGTCGCCAGTTGCTCATCAAACTGGTCGGCGCGATAATTAGACTGGGTAGGCGCATCCGTCCGCTTTGTTTTTCGATCAATAAATGGGCTAGGGTTTGTATGGTCTTGCCCAAACCCATGTCGTCGGCCAGAATGCCGCAGAACTTATATTCCCGTAGAAATTGCAGCCAATTAAGTCCCTGTTGCTGGTAATTTCGCAGCTCGGCCTGCAAGTTGTTGGGCAGGGCGACATCCTGAATGCCGGTAAAGTCCTTTAGCTTTTTTCCCAGCTCCCGGAGTGCTTCACCGCCTTTTATGCTAAATAAACCCTGGTTATGATCTTCCATGTCGGCCAGTGCTGCGGCGTTAAACCTGGACAGTTTTAGCGAGCCATCTTTTCCTTGCGTACTGCTGTTAAACAGCTCGATTAACACGTTTAGGAAAGGTTTTATTTTATCGCTGGGCAAGGTAAGGAAGTTGTGTCCCTCCAGCGGGATGCTGAGCATTTCCGGCAGATTTTCCGGGTCGTAGTTTTCCAGTACCGGCATAATCAGCGGCAGTAACGGTAGGGATTTCCCATCAACTTCTATGTGAAAGTGCATTTCAAACCAGTCATGCTGGGTTTCGCTGATTTCAGCCTCCCAGTTCTGCGCGGTTTGAAAATTAAGCAGAAAAGTGTCATCGATGTCGATAATCCAGCCGTCCTGTTCCAGTTCCAGCAGGTTATTCTGGAGAAAGTTCCCCCAGCGTGCAGCGCTATCCATTAGGGTTTTGGCCTGGCTGAACATCAGTAGTTCTGGTTGGCCGGATTCGATGGAAGGGGCTTGGGTAAAGCCGAGTTCGGTCAGGCGTTGTATGCCCCGTTGCTCGGCATCAACGTCGCGTTTAATTCGTACCAGACCTTGTTCGGTTTTTACGACACTATAGGTTTCCGGCGTATAAGCGGAAAGTGTCCAGTCCCCGTACAAAAAGTTGACGGCCATAAAATGAGAATACTGCTGGGGCGAAACTTGATGACCAAACAGTAACAGCTTGGGCTTAGGCGTAAGCTGCTGGGCTTCGATAAGTTCGACCTTTTTTGGGGCAGGCAGTGGCAGACTGGGGTGCTCAATAATTAAACGATGGCTGAATTCATCGGCATATTGAACAGGAATTGGCGGGGCTGACAAGATGTTTTTAAGTTGTTCGGCCGAGAGATTAGCGGTGTTGACCGGTCCTATCGTGCCCAAGCTGACGTCCAGATATTGCGGCGGTTCGGTAAGCAGCAGCATTGCAGCCGGATTGATGGTTGCCGCTAATAGATAATCGCCGTTATCGGCAGTTTGCCAGGCCAAGTTTAAATCCCGGCTGGCTGCTTGTATTAACGGAGTATGCTCAAGGTCTTGCCAGAACAGGCGGCCTGTTTTTAGTAACTTCACCAGGGCCAGGTAACCGGTGGCACCTGTAATCAAGGGTTCGTCTTTAAAGGCAGGGTTAAGCGCCGTCAATAGCTTTGCTATTTCCTGATCCTCGGGTTGCACATAATTGAGGTAGGAATAACTGTAGCGTAGATTATTTAAGGTTGTTTTTCGGCCTTTATTCAAGCCCCCGGTTTTCTTGTTTTTAGTGATTAAAAATTCAATAGTGAATTCAAGTTTTGCAGCGCCGGGTTTTAGTAGATAAGCGATAAATTCCTGATTGACATCGACTTGCTTGGGCGCTTTTTCATGAAAGTTGTTTAGCCATTCCAGGCAATCAGGCTTGGCCTCAGATATGGGGAAGCCTTGTTTGGCGCTTTGAAACATAAGGCAAACAGCGGCAACATGTTTGCAGTTATAGCCAACAGGGCAGGTGCAGTCACCTTCAATCTCTGCTGCGCTATAGTCAGCTCGCCAGATGATGCGAATACTTTGTTTATAGGGATTTTTGTGGCTGCCTTTAACTGCGGCGTTAAGTTGTATAAAAAGGGGACCTTCGCTTTTAATAGTGAGGTCAGTCACTGCCGCTCTTTCAAAATAGTCGCGTCCACGCTCATAAAAAGAGTCGCCACATTCATAGCGGATATCGGAACGTAGCAATTTTTTTTGTATATTCATTTAGGAGCACGGACGAACAGTTAAACAGGGCGCTTATTGTACTGCAATCCGGCACAGTTGTTGGCATAGGTATCTTTAACGATAGTCCTGCAGTGGAGTTTCTGGTTAAGTATGGCTAATAAAACTGTAATTATCAGGAGAAAGCTTATGAAAAAGTATTTATTAACGTTTTGTTTATGCTTGGGCGCTTGCTCAAATTTGCCGCTAGCGATAAAAAATCCTCCACTGTTCGATATTTCCTATGCTCAGGTAATCCAGAATATTGCCAGTTATAAAAATGCGCCGGTGCGTTGGGGTGGTATTATTGTAAATGTCGAAAATGAACAGGATTTCAGTCTGGTGCAGGTGCTGTATTATCCCCTCAGCAGTTATGGTCGACCGCAGACAGGTAAGCAAAACGAGGGGCGATTCCTTATTAAAACGCCAGAGTTTCTTGATCCTGCTGTTTATGCCATAAACACCGAAATCACTGTTGCAGGAATATTGCTGGGTGATCTGGAACGAGCAGTAGGCAAAAAAGTCATGCGCTTACCGTTGATTTCCCCCTCCGCCCTACACCTGTGGCCGGTTTATCTGTACGATAATTATTATGACTACGACCCGTATTATGGTGTCTATCCTTATTATTGGCCGTCTTCTCCTCGAATGATGCGTGCACCCTACCGCTATCGTTAATGCTGTATTGAAGGCAAGCTTGGTCTTTTTTAGAGATAGGTCTAGTTTATTTTTTTTGTTGCTATATAATACCCGGCTTACCAAAGTTATCGATGCCTCGGTGGCGAAATTGGTAGACGCAAGGGACTTAAAATCCCTCGTTCGTAAGGACGTGCCGGTTCGACTCCGGCCCGAGGCACCATAAAAATCAAAGGCTTATGCAATCTGCAAAGCTCTTTTTTTATGCCTGAAATTCTCGGGTCAACCTGGGGTCAACTTTCAAAATC
>CANNNN010000142.1 GCA_947506075.1 Methylococcaceae bacterium | reverse complement strand
CTCTGCCGGGGGACAGCCCGACTTGATCAATCACTGTCTGCAAGCGCAATGCAATGTCGCCGATGGGACGCAGGATCAGCGGCAGATTGATAATATGATGCGCACACTGGCTGATTTAAAAGGTGACCAATTTGCAGCCTTGCCTGAAGTCTCTTTTCTGCGCATAAAAACAGCCAATCCTGAAAATGACCGGGTCTATACCTTGATACGCAATCAAAAATTGCTTAATGTCTCGTTCATTTATGGCGAAAACCTCAGACGGGAGCCGGAAAAAGATACACTGACTGTTGTGCCGGGGTTTCTTGGCAGCTATCCCAATATATTTTTTGGCGTGCAACAGCAGCAGCTATCAGGATTCATTGAGCAGCTAAAACACAGTTCAACCAGCGATGACGCGGACTTTTTTTACAGTCTTTACGGCATCCGCCGAACTAACCCAGAGATCTGGCAATATTACGATTTTTTCAATAAAAAATACTTGGAGCAGCAACCTGAAGATTCGGGGCTATTTGATATGAATAGGTATGAAAACTTATAGACTGTAGCCGTTGCAAACTAAATAATAATTTATCGTTTTATCAGTTTTGTCCGCAAAACTCCGCCGTTCAGGGCGGGGATGTAAGGATGCTCTTGACTTTACCCTGTGTAGCGTAAAACTAATTATTAAGCATTTACCTATTAGTGTTAAAATTAAACATTGCTACCAGAGGATGCTTAGGCTCTCTCAATGACGGCATTAAAGTTTTAAAGCTAAAAGTTTCAAAATCACCGTCAGCGATAACCAAGCGATAAGTGTGAAACTTTTAATAACCCGTAAAGTAGTAAAATAACCGTCGGATAGACGGGGTTAGCCTGTGAAGTGAACGGTGCAATAAGGCAGTCAGCAGCAGGAACCAGTGAGAAATAGCGATATATACTCACTCCTTTTAAACTAGGAATCCCCTTCCTTAAGGTGGGGGAGGATGTCAATTGCTAAACGCAGTGTTAAAGACGAAGAAATGAAAAATTTCGTGATCTTGGTTACTAAGAAAATGTTAGTGAGGTAGGAATTTCTTATGGGTATGAATTGACATAAGTATGCCAAAGCCGGCCAGTAAGGTTACTACTGAGGTGCCGCCATAACTGATTAGGGGTAATGGGACGCCGACGACAGGGAGTACGCCGATGACCATGCCGATATTGACAAACACATAAACAAAAAAAGTAAACGCCAGGCTGCTGGCTAATAAGCGGCTGTAGGTATCTTGAGCCTGTGAGGCGATATAAAGACAGCGGCTGATGATCAGTAGATACAAGGTCAGCAAGCCTAGGCAACCGAAAAGTCCAAACTCTTCGGCAAAGACAGCAAAAATAAAGTCGGTGGAGCTTTCAGGTAAAAAGTCCAGTTCTGACTGTGTGCTGCCCAGCCAGCCTTTACCGTAGATACCCCCGGAGCCGATAGCGATTTTAGATTGGATGATATGGTAGCCTCTGCCCAACGGATCAGCTTCCGGGTTCAAGAAGGTAAGTACCCTGTCGCGCTGATAGCCGCGCATAAAATGCCAGAGTATCGGCGTCATTCCTGCCAATAAGGTAGTGATTGCCAGAATAAAACGCCAGGACAGGCCGGCAAAAAACAGTACTGCTGCGCCGGAGCTGGCTACTAATAACGAGGTGCCCAGATCGGGCTGTTTGGCAATTAGAAAGGTCGGGACAACGATTAGCAGACTGGCTACCAGTAATTGTTTAACTTTTGGCGGCAATGCGTGCTCAGCTAAATACCAGGCGACCATCATCGGCGTGGTGATCTTGATCATTTCCGAGGGCTGAAAACGGAAAAAACCAAGGTCTAGCCAGCGTTGCGCACCTTTTCCGATTTGCCCCATAATCAATACCGCAACCAGCAACACTATGCCAAGACCAAACAGCAGCGCTGAATAGCGTTTAAACTGATAAGGGTCAACATGGGCCAGAGCGGTCATTAACAAAAAGGCCAGTCCGACGCGAGATGCTTGCCGAATAAGAACATCCATATCCTGGCTGCCGGCACTGTAAAGGATAGTGAAACTTAATAACGCGATTAGCAGTAAGCCGATAAACAATGGAATGTCTATGTGCAGTTTTCTGAGGATATTGCCGAGAACTGACGGCGGGTGGAATTGCTCACTCCGGGTTTCGGTTTTCATTAGTGCCCTCTAAATATTGTTTGATAACTTTCCCCGCGATCGGGGCTGCGACTGAGCCGCCGTGTCCTCCATTCTCGACAATGACAGCAACGGCAATTTTAGGGTCATCAGCGGGTGCGAAAGATATAAATAGCGCGTGATCGCGCAATTTGAAGTCTATGTCGTTTTCGTTGTATTTGGCATCCTGTTTAATGTTAAAAACCTGTGCCGTCCCGGTTTTTCCTGCGATTTGATAGTTAATGTCTTTGCCGATGCTTTTGGCCGTACCGTGTTGGTCATGAATAACATTGACCATGGCCGAGATGATGGTATTGATGTTTTCGGATTTAATCGCAATGTTGTCCGGGTGACTCTCTTCAATAGCAAGGTCTTCAGGATCTGTGTGTTCGGTGTTTTTCACCAGAAAGGGCGTAACAATATTGCCATTGTTGGCTAGGGTGGCGGTGGCCTTGGCCAGTTGTATCGGCGTAACCTGAAGAAAGCCCTGGCCTATGCCGGTAATCAGCGTTTCTCCGGGATACCAGGACTGATTGCGGCGATTGCGTTTCCATTCCCGCGACGGCATTAAGCCCGATTTTTCCCCGGTCAGGTCAATGCCGGTTTTTTCACCAAAGCCAAAGTGCTGCAAAAAATCATGCATGCGGTCTATACCCAGGGTCGATGCGAGGCTGTAAAAATACACGTCGCAGGATTGGGTAATGGCCTCGGTCATATTAACCGAGCCATGACCGCCTTTTTTCCAATCCCGATAGTGGTGGCTAACATTAGGCAGTTGATAATAACCAGGACAGAACAGCTTGTGTCCTGCGTTTATCGCATTGTACTCGAGTCCAGCCAGCGCAATAAATGGCTTAATAGTTGATCCTGGCGGATATAGGCCACGCAAGGCACGATTATAGAGGGGTTGATTCTCGGAGGATTGCAAAGCCTGATACGCATCATTGGCTATGCCGATAACAAAGGGGTTGGGATCAAAACCGGGGCGGCTGGCGAAAACCAGCACCCCCCCGGTTTTAATATCAATGGCGACGACTGCGCCATTGAAGTCGCCAAGCGCATCGTAGGCCGTTTTTTGTAAATCGATGTCCAGCGTCAAATAAAGGTTGTCGCCAGGAATAGGAAGAACCGAGTTCACGGTATTGATCGCACGTGCCTGGACATTGGTTTCTATTTCCGCATAGCCGGTCTTGCCATGCAACGCAGTTTCATAAGTTTTTTCTATGCCTATTTTTCCGACATGACTAGACCCCCGATATTCGGCGATCGGTAGGGCTTTCATTTCCGCTTCGTTGATGCGGGCCACATAACCGACCACATGAGAGGCCAAGTCGGCATAGGGGTAATGTCGTACCAGTCGGGCCTGAATATCAACACCGGGAAAATAGGGTCTAACTACCGCAAATTTGGCGATGTCCTCATCGCTCATGCTGATTAACAAAGAGGTACTGACGAAGCGTTTTTGTCGTTTGCGTTGTTTCTGGTATTGGTCGATTTTTTCGTCAGAGATATTCAGCAGTTTTTGTAAGCGCAGCAGTGTGTCATCAAGATCGCTGATTTGCTCAGGGATCAGGTCAAGACTGAAAGATTGGGTGTTGTCAGCCAGGACTTTACCGTGCCGGTCATAAATAATGCCTCGGGTCGGTACCAGGGGTTCGATTTTAATACTGTTGTCTTTGGCCAACGTGGCGTAGTGTTCGTGCCCGACAATTTGCAGGTAAACCAGGCGCACAATCAGGCCGGAAGTTAATAGCAGTATCAGCAGAAAAGCCGCAATGAGACGGTTGATAAACAGGCGGCTCTCTACTAGCTTATTTTTAACGGTATAAATACGGGACATGAAAGCGATGGCGAGTTTTATTTAGTGCGCCGTGACAAACGGACGCGGCGCAGTGCTGTATAGATCACGGGCCAGCAGAGTGTGCCGGTCACAACAGGCAGCCAGAAATAAGCATGCAGTTGAGCGGAGTGCTGAATATTTTGTAACCAGAATAGCAGCATTTGGGTGAATAGCAGGCAGAAGAAAATAAAAAATCCCTGTTGCGGTAATGGAAATTGCCGTAAACGTTTGTGCAGCAACAAGCAGACGTAGATAACCAAGGTATAGGCCAGGGCATATTGCCCGAATACTCTTCCGGTCAATACGTCGATTAATAAGCCTATAGTCCAGGCATGAAATATCCCGATCCGTTCCGGCACGGCAATGGCCCAGTAGATAAGGACCAGCAGCACCCAGTCTGGATTTATACTGGTCAAAAAACCCGGCCAAGGTACGATTCTAAAGCACATTGCTATGATAATGGTCAATATAATGCGGCCGGAGTTGGTGTAGTTATTCATCACCGTCTATCCTTGCCGGCGCCTCTCTGGGCGCTTTGCGCGTCAATCCGCTCAGGGAGGATTGATCGGTACCGGCTGTCTCTGACTGCACTGGTTTGGGCGTCTTGTTACTTAGTCCGCTACGTGTGGTTGGCTTACCCTCTTTTTTCTTCGTAGGTTTCACTTCGGGCGCTTCGTTTACCAATCCGTTGTCTATGGATGGAGCGCTGGTGCTAATTTCGGAACCTTTTTCGTTTAATGTTGGCGGAGTGCTTAACGAAACGGGGGATGAGTCGCTCCAAACAATTAACAACTCTCTGTTTCTGTCCAGCATGGCTTTGGGCGTTGCAGTAATGTTGACGAACGGTTTGTTGGTTATCGGGGTGAAATCATCGACTACAGCGACCGGATAACCTGACGGAAACGTGCCGCCTAAACCCGATGTTATCAATAAATCGCCGGGGCGAATATCAGCATTATTGGGTAAAAAAGGTAAGTTAAGCCGGTTCAATTGTCCGCTGCCTACCGCAATGGTCAGCAGGCCGTTACGATTGACCTGGACGGGTATTGCATGATTTGGGTCAGTGATTAACATGATTTCGGAACTGAACGGCAATGCGCGAAAAACTTGCCCGACCACACCGTTTGCATCGAGCACCGGCTGTTGGGGATGGACGCCAAAGCGCGTGCCTTTGTTGACGACCACTATATTTTCGTAAGGTGCCGTATTGATCGATAACAATTCGGCGATCAACAGTTGTTCGCCGAGTTTAAAGGAGTTTTCCAGTAACGCCCGCAAGCGAATATTTTCTTTTTCTAAAGAGTCAAATTTAAGCAAGCGGGTTTTGTCGATGAATTGTTCGTCGCGCAACTTGGCATTTTCTTTTTTTAATGTTGAAAAGGAACTGACAGAGTCGGAGGCTTGCTCAATCAGTACTGTCGGGAGATTAACCAGATATTTCAAAGGATCGACAAGAACAGATAGCGTGGCTCGAAGTGAGTCCAAACGATGGCTTCTATGCTCTGTTATCAGTAACGCAACTGAAGCAATGATTGCAACAAGCAGCCGAGTATTGATGGATGGACCGGTAGCAAATAAAAGTTTTATAGCGGGATGCCTCTTTATGTATATTGGGTTAGGCGCGATCCTTGGTCTGCGCTCAGGACTGGCTTTTTGAGTCGTAACCCAGTTAGTTGTAATATTATATTGTCGAGTTACGCTAGGCTCTGCACGTCACTATGATGCTCCTGCATAGTCCACATTCACCTCATTCATGTAGACTATGTAGAAGTAAATAGCTGTTCTTGCAGACGTAACTCAAGCTACGGTATTAATAGATGGTTTGATTACTCTAGGGAAAAAGTTGAAACGCCTTTTTTATCCAGCATTTCCAGAACCATGCCTCCGCCCCGGGCTACGCAGGTTAGCGGGTCGTCAGCGATAAACACCGGCAGACCTGTTTCTTCGGCTATCAGGCGATCTATATCTTTCAATAATGCGCCGCCGCCGGTTAAATAAATGCCTCGGGTTGCCACATCTGAACCGAGTTCAGGCGGCGTTTGTTCCAGGGCTAATTTTACTGCGCCGACGATGCCGGATAGCGGTTCTTGCAGAGCTTCCAGGATTTCGTTGCTGTTCAGTGAAAAGCTGCGAGGCACACCTTCCGCCAGATTGCGGCCTTTGACTTCTATTTCCCTGACTTCGCTGCCGGGGTAAGCCGTGCCGATTTCATGTTTTATTCTTTCTGCGGTGGCTTCGCCAATCAAGGTGCCGTAATTTCTGCGCACATAATTGATAATGGCTTCGTCAAAGCGATCTCCGCCGATACGGACAGACGCTGAATAGACGATTCCGTTTATCGATATGACCGCCACTTCGGAGGTGCCTCCGCCAATATCCAGAACCATTGAGCCACAGGCCTCGTCGACCGGCAAGCCTGCGCCGATAGCGGCTGACATCGGTTCTTCAATCAAATAAACCTCTCGTGCGCCGGCCATTGCCGCCGACTCGCGAATCGCTCGACGTTCAACTTGTGTGGAGCCGCAAGGCACACAGATTAGAATGCGTGGACTGGGTCGCAGCAGTTTGCTTTGATGGACTTTTTCAATGAAATATCTGAGCATCCGTTCAGTGACTGCAAAATCGGCGATTACGCCGTCCTTTAACGGGCGAATTGCGGTGAT
>CANNNN010000141.1 GCA_947506075.1 Methylococcaceae bacterium | reverse complement strand
GATGAATCTTTCAGTCTCTTTTGGTCAGGGATTGCAAATGACCAATATTTTAAAAGACATTTGGGATGATGCCGGGCGTGGCGTTTGCTGGTTACCACAAGATGTTTTTACCGAAACCGGCTTTGATCTTAACAAACTGACGCCGGAAACCGATGACAAAAACTTCAGAATAGGCTTGGAACATTTGATTAGCATCGCACATGGTCATTTACATAACGCACTGAAATACACTCAGTTGCTGCCCTCCCATGAAACAGGCATCCGTAACTTCTGCCTTTGGGCTTTAGGCATGGCTATCTTGACCTTAAAAAAGATCAAGCAAAATCTGGATTTCAATCATTCCGATCAAGTTAAAATCACCCGAAAAAGCGTTAAAGCGACAATTCTTGCGACAAGATTAACCGGGCGCAACAACGCCCTACTGAGTTTACTGTTCAACTTGACAAGTCGCGAACTCAAGACACCCGACTGGACATATTCAACATCCTCCTCAAAAGACAGCATAAAACTTTAAGGACGCAATCTTATGTTTAATGAAGCAAATTCAGAACATCTTATAGGCACTAATTCGAACCCATCGAATACGGCTGCTAACTATGCGCTTAATCTCAATTTAGCCATTAGCAAAGCGCAGGAAAAATTATTAAGCCTGCAGGACAAAGACGGCTATTGGGTATTCGAACTGGAAGCTGACTGCACGATTCCATCCGAATACATCATGATGATGCACTACCTCGGTGAAATCGATCAGCCGTTACAGGCCAAAATCGCCAATTACCTGAGGTCCCGTCAAGCTGAAGACGGCAGTTACCCTCTGTTTACCGGTGGCCCTAGCGACCTTAGTTGCAGCGTTAAAGTCTATTATGCATTAAAAATGTCTGGCGATGCTGCTGATGCGCCGCACATGTCCCGATTAAGAACTTACATCCTCAGCCAGGGCGGCGCGGCAAAAGCCAATGTGTTCACCCGCATTGCACTGGCCATATTTGAACAAATACCTTGGCGCGGCGTGCCGTATATTCCAGTCGAAATCATGCTATTTCCCAGCTGGTTTCCGTTTCATTTGGACAAAGTTTCCTACTGGTCAAGAACCGTCATGGTGCCGCTATTTATACTCTGCACCTTAAAGGCAACTGCTAAAAATCCCAATAAAGTCAGCATATTGGAAATATTTGTCACCCACCCAAATAAAGAGTTGCACTATTTTCCCGAAAGAACCGTCTTAAATAAAATTTTTCTGGGCCTGGATAATCTGGGCCGTACAACACGCCCGTTAATCCCGAAAAAACTACATAATCTGGCCATTGAAAAAGCCCGGGATTGGATTATTGAACGACTGAACGGTGAAGACGGCCTGGGTGGCATTGCTCCAGCGATGATAGCGGCTTATGAAGCCTTGTTGCTGCTAGGCTTGCCTAAAGATCATCATCATGTTGTCACTGCCCGTAAAGCTATCGATAAATTACTGGTCATTAATGAACATGATGCCTACTGTCAACCCTGTTTGTCACCAGTTTGGGATACGGCGCTGGCCGCGCTGGCCTTGCAGGAGTCTGACAAATCAGGCAACGAAACTAGCCTGACTCGCGCCTACGACTGGCTTAAAAGCAAACAACTATCCGACGAACCGGGTGACTGGCGTATCTCAAAGCCTGATCTGGAAGGCGGCGGTTGGGCGTTCCAGTTTGAAAACCCCCATTATCCCGATGTCGACGATACGGCAATAGTCGGCTTCGCGATGGCCGATTCGAACTTGCCGGATCTGGAAGAATCGATACATAGAGCCACCCGCTGGATAGTCGGCATGCAATCCAAAAATGGCGGTTACGGTGCGTTTGATGTCGACAACACCTCTTATTATCTTAATGAAATTCCGTTTGCCGATCACGGTGCTTTATTAGATCCTCCTACATCTGATGTCAGCGCGCGTTGCGCGATGCTGATCGCCAGGGTCGCCCAGGATCACGAAGAATATTTACCGGCGCTGGAACGCACACTCGAATATATCCGCAGCGAACAGGAAATTGATGGCTCCTGGTTTGGCCGTTGGGGTACCAACTATATCTACGGTACTTGGTCGGTATTGCTGGGACTGGAGCAAACCAACCTGCCCAAGACTGACCCGCTGTACACCAAAGCCGCAACCTGGCTTAAAAGTGTACAACGCGGCGATGGCGGCTGGGGTGAGGACAACTATAGCTATCACGACCTTAGCTATAGCGGCAAATATCGTTTCAGCACTTCATTCCAAACGGCTTGGGCTGTTCTTGCGTTGATGGCGGCCGGCGAGGCTTACAGCCATGAAGTAAAAGCAGGCATTGATTTCATTTTACGTAATCAGCAGGCTGATGGCGTCTGGAATGATGAGTGTTTTACCGCGCCCGGTTTTCCAAAGGTTTTCTATCTTAAATACCACGGTTACGATAAGTTCTTCCCGCTCTGGGCCTTGGCCAGATACCGCAATGAGCTCAGCATCAAGTGATCACCGGCATTATCGTTGCACTTCCAGAGGAGCTAAGCACCCTGACCTCAAAAAAACTTGATAAAGGCGGATGGGCATTTATTAGTGACGCTATCGTTCTAGCCTATTCGGGCACAGGCGAGAGTAATGCCCGGACAGCAGCCGAATTATTAATCGCCCAGGGAGCTACCCGACTCATCAGTTGGGGTTGCGCCGCAGCCCTTAGCCCAGCATTAAAACCTGGCGATCTCATTCTGGCAAAGAGTCTGATAGATGCGGATGGCAAGCAACTTGGCATCTGTCCTGACTGGCACAGTTACGCTGTTAATCTGCTGTCAACCACGCAAAAAATACACACCGGCAGTTTAGCTGAAAGTAAATCTATCGTAGCTAGCGGATCGGATAAAAAGCTCCTGTACGAACAAACTGGCGCGATCGCATTAGACATGGAAAGTATCGCAATAGCCAAAGTAGCCAGGCAAAACAAACTGGCGTTTTTAGCTATTAGGGCTATTGCCGATCCGGCTGACATGAATTTGCCCAAAGCTATCCAGCATTCGCTTAATAATGAAGGGGTCATTGATTTAACTAAATTGCTATTATTTATTGCGCTACATCCTTCAGAAATACCTGGACTAATAAGACTAGGCCTGCATTTTAATGCAGCAAAAAACACGTTAAAATTGGCCGCCAAACAACTAAGTTATCTGCCAGCGCCACCCTAAACATTGCTTTCAGCCCCACAACGTCTTTCATAGCAATGCAATCTTTATAACAGTCCCGCCAGTTTTTACGGCAAAAGAACACACCTTGAGGTATCGAATGTCATTTAGTATCGCCGAACTTTTTTCTCAACACAGTACTGATAAATTTGATCTGCACGAACGCTATTTAAACAACCAAATGGTCAGGGTATTAAAGACCATTGGTTACGATCGCCACTACAAAAAAGCTGTCGGCCAATATCTCTATGACCAGGAAAGCACAGAATATTTGGATCTACTCAGTGGTTTCGGCGTCTTTGCTATCGGCCGTAATCACCCGACCGTGATCAACGCCTTGACCGAGACCTTGACACTGGAACTGCCGAATCTGGTACAAATGGATGTGTCCGTGCTTAGCGGCTTGCTGGCCCAGGAAATACTGAAAACCACGCCGGACAATCTAACCAAAATGTTCTTTTGCAACTCCGGCACCGAATCTGTCGAAGCGGCAATCAAATTCGCCCGCTATACCACCAAACGCGAAAAAATCGTCTATTGCGAACACGGTTATCACGGACTAACCATGGGTGCTTTATCCCTAAACGGCGAGGAAATTTTCCGCGAAGGCTTTGGTCCGTTGTTACCCGGTTGCAGCTCAGTTCCGTTCAACAATCTTGAAGCATTGGAAAAAGCCCTAAGCAACAAAGATGTGGCAGCTTTCGTCGTCGAACCTATTCAAGGTAAAGGCGTCAATGTACCTGATGACAACTACTTGCCTGAAGTCGAACGTTTATGCAAAAAATACGGCACCCTGTTTGTCGCCGATGAGGTCCAAACGGGCCTGGGACGCACCGGAAAATTCTGGGCTATCGAGCACTGGAATGTTAAACCAGATATGATTTGCATGGCCAAAGCCCTGTCCGGTGGCTTCGTACCTATCGGCGCCGTCGCCATGACTCAGAACATCATGGATAGCGTTTATAACCGCATGGATAGAGCTGTCGTGCATGGCTCAACCTTTTCCAAAAACAATATGGCGATGGCCGCAGGACTTGCGACATTGCATGTGATGGAAGACGAAAAGCTGGTCGAAAACAGCCTGAAAGTCGGTACCGACATTATCGACAGCCTGAATGCGATGACCAATAAATATGAGTTTCTTAAGGAAACTCGCGGTAAAGGCATGATGATTGCGATTGAATTCCAGTCGCCCAAAAGCCTGAGATTAAAAGCCGCCTGGGCGATGCTGGAAGCGGCCAACAAAGGTTTATTCTGTCAGATGATCACTATTCCTTTATTTAAAGAACACCACATCCTGACACAGGTTGCAGGGCACGGCATGAACGTGGTCAAACTGCTGCCACCGTTAACGTTAACGCAAAAAGACCGCGACACCATCATCGATTCTTTTGATAAAGCCATAGCCGACACCCACCAAATTCCCGGCTCTATCTGGGAACTGGGCAAGAATCTGGCCGGTCATGCTTTGAAAGGCAAAAAATAGGCGTTCGCAAAAAAATAACAGTAGGGCGTGCCGTGCGCGCCTTGGATTCCTGGCGCGCACGGCACGCCCTACCGAGAGTTACCTGGAAAACAATGAAAAAAATCATTCCAATATTTTTATTAACTTTAGCATTATGCCAAATACAGAGCGCTAATGCCCATGCGGTGATTACCGATTATTCGTTAAAAATCACGCCGATTCATGTCAATAATCAGGCCAATGTCGAACTGATGTTTAATTCGCAGATAGAACTGGGGCTGTCGCAAATATTTCTGGTCAGCAAAGGCGATAAACATCAATTATTAACAGCGGTTAACGGCTCAAAACAAGGCCAAATTATTATTACTATTCCGCCTTTGGAAACCGGTGATTATGCACTCAGATTCAAGGTCTTCGCTGCAGACGGTCATTTAACAGAAGACGTTATTCATTTTTCCGTTTCAAAATAGGACACTCAATGGCAGGCATAGCTGATTTTCTCGATTCTCTGATTGGCGGGTTTGATCTGATTTGTTATTCATTAACAATCGGCAGCCTGTTTTGGGGACTTTTTGTTTTACGTCCGTGGCATCCTAACAATGACTACACGACAATATTACTGCAAAAAACCATCGCTCTGCTTTATAAAGGCGGTTTTTGGCTAGCTGCAGCACAACTTTTCAAAATCATTCTTAAAATCTGGTTAATGACCGCCGTGCTTGAGCGCAATCCATTTCCCGAATTCGCGGACACCACGCAATTTATAGGCGGCCTGGTGCGTACCGTTCTGACGTTACTGCTGGCCGGATACGGCTATTATTATCTGCGGCATAATCCTTATTCCAAACAACACTGGATAACGGCAGGCATCGTAGCCTTGCCGATGATTATTTCCGGTGCCTGGCTGGTGCATGGCGCGGGACGGTTTGACAGTAAAGCTCTATTAATGTCGCTGACCGTCATACATCAACTGGCCGCAGCCGCCTGGGTCGGCGGTGTTTTTCAGCTGGTCAACCTCTGGCTGTTACATAACAACAAACAGATTCCAGCTGAAGTATGGCCTGCACTGCTAAAAAAATTCTCAATCTTTGGCCTGATCTCTGTCGGAATGATACTTGCCTCCGGCTTGCCTATTGCCCTACAGTACATCGATACCTGGAACGGCCTGTTCGGCACTGGTTACGGCAATTTATTAATGGTAAAAGTTATTTTACTGGCTATCGCGCTGGGCTTTGCCTGGTTGAATAAGTCCGCAATCATTGAATATGGGCTTACCGGCAATCAACATGCATTGACCAACCGCATCCCTTATTATATCGAGGCAGAAACCTTTGTCCTGATTACCTTGTTATTCACCGCAGCGAGCCTTGCTTCTCAGCCACCGGCAGTTGATATTTCAAGTCTTACAGCGAGCTGGCAAGAAGTTTTAAACACCTTTAATCCGCAAATACCTAACACCAATTCCCCTACGCATACCGATTTGATTGCTGGCGAAGCCGGACGCGTAGCCATTGTCGGCCAAGTGCCATCGATGGCAGCAACCGAATGGTCAAACTATAACCATAACATCGCCGGCATCTTTCTTACGGTGATGAGTTTCTTTGCGATGCTGTCTTATGTAAAATACCCAGGTTTTAAGCACTTTAAATATTGGCCCCTGGGTTTTGTTGGGCTGGGTGTTTTTCTATTTTTCCGAAGTGATGCAGAATCCTGGCCCCTGGGTCCGCTAGGCTTCTGGGAAAGCACCTTCGGTAATGGTGAAATATTACAACATAGAATTGCGACCTTATTGGTATTCGTTCTGGGCTTATTTGAACTTACCGCCAGAATAACCAAGAACCCAAACAGCAAGCTGCCTTTTGTTTTTCCCTTGCTGGCCGCTTTTGGCGGCTTAATGCTGCTAACTCATTCACATGTTGGCTTTCAAGCCAAAAGTGCCTTTCTTATCCAGGTCGGCCACACCAGCATGGGAATTTTTTCCCTGATTCTGGCTTGCGGACGCTGGCTGGAATTAAAATTAG
>CANNNN010000140.1 GCA_947506075.1 Methylococcaceae bacterium | reverse complement strand
TTACAAAATCGTAATCGCTATGATTATATCAACTCGGCAGTTGATGCTCATTTAAGAAATAAGCCTGTGCCTTCAATTTTATATCAAGAAGAATCAACAGTGCCTGACAAAATAGCTGCTTGAGATAATTGGGTAGGTGAACGGTTACTAAATAAAGCAGGCAACGGCGCCGGCAAATGCTTGCCAGCGCAGTGTACCCTGGCTCTTGATCGCCACGGTACCCAAGCCGATATATCCCAGCAGCGCTATGATTTTAGCGATAATCCAGCCGTACTCCCCCGACAACCATGGACCCTGAAAAACCAGCGTAATACCTGTGATCAGTAATAAAGTATTGACGATATGCGGCCCGATTTTTATCCATTTTTGCTCCAACAGAGTTGAATTCATTTGTGCCAGTATGACTCTGAAGGCAAAACTGAAAATGGACAATAAAACGAAGGTAAGGTGAAACATTTTAATCATGCTGTGCTCCTGAGGTTGAAAATAGCGGTATTGCTCGGTACAGAAGTCTGTTGCCGATGCTGCAATAGTATACCGCGAAACAGTAGCGGATCTTTTTGCTGGGTTAAAGCTCCTGGACGGGGATAGTATTGATGTTCAAGTCGGGATAGCCAGAAACGAAACGCCGCCGCCCGAAGCAGGATGGTCCAGTGCTGTTTTTCTAATGGCTCCAAAGGTCTTAAACTTTCATAGGCCGCTAACAACGCAGTGAACTTTTTGTTATTAACGATGCCGTTATCGCAGCACCAGTCGTTAGCCGCTATTGCAACATCGAGCAATAAGCTGTCGGTACAGGCGCTGTAAAAATCCAGTAGCCCGCTAAGCCTGTCACCCTCAAACAAGACATTATCCCTGAACAGGTCGGCATGTATGACGCCTTGTGGAAGATTAACCGGACTATTTTCAGCCTGAAAACTAAGCTCATCATTAATTAGCTCATGATCGGCTAGCGATAAATGAGCACTGATTTTTTGCAGCACACTCTTGCACCCGCTTAAATTAGTGCAGTTTTTTATCGGAAAAATATAGCCCTGCGTGCACAGATGCATGCTTGCCAGCTGCAAGCCAATTTCCTGGCATTGTAAAATAGAAGGTGATGAAATGGCTGAACCGGATAAACATTTAAATATTGCAGCTGGTTTGCCATTAAGCTTACGCAATAGCTTCATCTGCCGGTCATTTTGGGGGCTGGGGCATGGCAGGCTGTGGCTGCCAAGATGCGATAATAACGTTAAAAAATGCGCTACCTGATCGGCAGTCAGCGATTCAAACAGCGTCAAGATGAAATGTCCCTGCCGGGTAGTTACCAAATAATTGGTATTATCTATTCCGTCTTTTATGCCCTGATAACTGAGGACTACACCGAGGGCATAAGCACTAAAGAATTGGTCGAGTTGCGGGCGTGTTACAGGCGTAAAAACAGACACTGATTTAAGCGCTTACCATTCAAGTAGCTTCCACATATTGATATCGGAGCCTCTATCCATGTCGCTACGGCGTACATCCATTTTGCCGTCGCCGTTGGTATCCAGAAAGTAATAGGGAGGGCCCACAACCGGTATGACTTTAATCATATAAAGTCTGCCGCTACGACGATACTCCTGAATGGTTTCTTTGCCTTTACGAATAATGGTAATGTCGGGTTCCATAATTTCGCCGTTATGTACAGGCATAGGCGGCTCTGGCACATCCGGCACGGCTTCAAGTGTCGGTGGTTGCTCGTCGACAGCATAGACCGGAAAGGCAAGCAAACTTAGTAGAATAAAACGTCGCATGGACTGTCTCTTAGATAAAAGTTGAAACTACGCCCATCTTATTACAGTTTTTATCTGCCTGCTTAACTAATATAATCCGGCAATCAGTGTAGTCAGCTTATAGGGTCGGCCTGATAACGAAAAAGGCTGATTATACATTACGTGCCTTATGTGCAAAATAAAATAGACCCGCGCCGATGACTATCATCGGTGTTGACAGTATCTGCCCCATGGTTACCCAATCCAATGCCATATAGCCTAATTGCGCATCCGGCATTCTGAAAAATTCGACAAAAAATCGAAAGCAGCCATAACAAAACAAGGACAGACCGGTAGTCGCCATCACCGGTCTGGGTTTGCTGGAATACATCCAAAGAATCACAAACAACACTACACCCTCTAAAAAGGCTTCATACAATTGTGATGGATGGCGGGCGAGTGCGCCTCCGGTAGGGAAGACCATAGCCCAGGGCACATCGGTGGGCCTGCCCCATAACTCTGAATTGATAAAATTGCCAAGTCGACCGGCGCCCAATCCGATAGGCGCCAATGGCGCGATAATATCGGTTAATTGAAACATGCTGCATTGCTGTTTTTTTGCGAAAAACCACATCGAGATAAACACACCTAACATGCCGCCATGAAAGGACATGCCGCCTTGCCAGATTTTAATCAGGATCAATGGGTCGCTTAAGAAGCCTTCAAAATTATAAAACAGGATGTAGCCTATCCTGCCGCCCAGGATTACGCCGAATGCGCCGTAAGTCACTAGATCTTCTATGGCTTCGGGTTTAATGACCGACCAGGGTTGAGCTGCTCGTTTTTGTCCTATAAACCATACGGCGGCAAAACCAATAAGGTACATCAGGCCGTACCAGTGTATCTTTACCGGTCCCAAACTTAAAGCGATCGGATCAATGTGTGGAAAATTTAGCATAGTTAAACGTCCAGATTGGTTACATCCAACGCATTCTTGACGATGAAATCCCGTCTGGGCTCAACTACATCGCCCATCAGCGTGGTAAAAATTTCATCGGCGGCAATCACATCTTCGATTCTGACTTGCAGCAAGCGGCGGTTATTTGAATCTAGCGTGGTTTCCCATAACTGCTCAGGATTCATTTCACCGAGACCTTTGTAACGCTGGATGTGCTGGCCTTTTTTGATTTCCTTCATCATCCATTCAAAAGCCTGCTTAAAGTTGCTGACCGGTTGCTGTCTTTCGCCCATTTGCATGTAAGAGCCTTCGTTAAACATGCCCGCGGTATTTTCTGCATATTGCGAAATCTTGTGATAATCCTTGCCGTTGAAAAAGGTTGATGGCAACGTAAAGGTTTTGGTTATTGCATGCAGTCGTCTGTTAACGGTAACAGAAAAATCATTAGCCGCTTTGTAGTCCAGCTCAATGCCGTAGATTGCCTTGCTGTCGCAATCAGTCAGCTTTTGTTCCATGGTCGCAAACCAGGCAGTGAGCAATTGTTGATCCTGTTTCAGTTCGTCGTTGATTACGACCATATAAGCAAACTGCTCCAGAAAAACCTCATCGTAACGTCTGGACAAACGATTATTGATGCTAGCTACTTCGGTAAACAATTTTGCCAGTTTTTCCAGCCCCTGACCTTGAATAGGCGGTGCCGAGACATCGGTAAACAGCTGGGCCTTATCCAGGGCAAGCTGGATCAGATATTCATTCAGCTGGGCGTCGTCTTTAACGTAATGCTCCTGTTTGCCTTTTTTGACTTTATACAACGGCGGCTGGGCAATATAGATATAACCTTTTTCGACGATTTCAGGCAATTGACGGTAAAAAAACGTCAGTAACAAGGTTCTGATATGCGAGCCATCGACATCGGCATCGGTCATGATGATAATACGGTGGTAGCGCAGTTTGGCAAGATTGTATTCGTCCTTGCCTATACCGCAACCTAAAGCGGTAATCAACGTCCCGACTTCTTCCGAGGAAATCATCTTGTCGAAGCGGGCTTTCTCTACGTTAAGAATTTTTCCCTTCAGCGGCAATATCGCCTGGGTGCGACGGTCTCTGCCCTGTTTGGCCGAGCCGCCCGCAGAATCCCCTTCCACTAGAAACAGTTCGGACAATGCCGGATCTTTTTCCTGACAATCCGCCAGTTTTCCCGGCAAACCTGCAATATCCAGCGTGGTTTTTCTACGGGTCATTTCGCGCGCTTTGCGAGCAGCTTCCCTGGCGCGGGCCGCATCGACAATCTTGCCGACGATGGCCTTGGCTATTTGCGGTTTTTCTAGCAAAAATTCCTGTAGTTTCTCGTTCATCGTCGATTCGACTATCGGTTTAATTTCTGATGAAACCAGCTTGTCTTTAGTCTGTGACGAAAATTTCGGATCGGGCACTTTAACCGACAGCACTGCGGTCAAACCTTCCCGGGCATCATCGCCTGTGGTTTGTACTTTTTCTTTTTTGGCCAAGCCGCTGGATTCAATGTATTGATTGATGGTTCGAGTCAACGCGCCTCTGAAACCAGCCAAATGGCTGCCGCCATCACGCTGTGGAATATTGTTGGTATAGCAAAATACATTTTCCTGGTAGGAATCGTTCCACTGCATCGCCACTTCAACAACAACTCCTTCCTTTTCAGCTGTAAAGTGAAATACCTCCGGAAATAGCGGTGTCTTGTTTTTATTGAGATGCACGACAAACGCACCTATGCCACCTTCAAACTCGAAAACATCTTTTCTGTCATTGCGCTCATCTTCCAGGCTGATGCGTACGCCGGAATTCAGGAAGGATAATTCCCTGAGTCTTTTCGCCAGAATGTCGTAATGAAACTCGACATCGGTAAATGTTTCGGTGCTGGGTTTGAAATTTATCAAGGTTCCTGAACCCTCGCATGGACCTACGGCTGCGAGGGGGGCGACCGGGTTGCCCATGCGATACTGTTGCTTATAAAGTTGACCGTTCTTGCGCACTTCGAGATTCAATTCCTCGGATAACGCATTGACGACAGATACACCGACGCCATGCAGTCCACCGGATACCTTATACGCATTATCATCAAATTTACCGCCGGCATGCAGTACCGTCATAATGACTTCGGCCGCCGATACGCCCTCTTCCTTGTGTATGTCGACAGGAATGCCCCGGCCATCATCAGAAACTGAGACCGAGCCATTATTATGGATAATGACCCTAACTTCCTTGCAGTAGCCCGCCAAGGCTTCGTCTATCGAATTATCGACAACCTCAAAAACCATATGATGTAAACCGGAGCCGTCATCGGTATCGCCGATATACATGCCCGGCCGCTTTCTTACCGCATCCAGCCCTTTTAATACTTGAATATTGGTACTGTCGTATTCAGACGAACCTGTTGCTATAACGGCTACTGAACTAGTCTCTTCTACAACTTGATCACTGGAGTTACTCATGAATATTATTTCCTGTTGATTGTGAATGTTCCACGTGGAACATTACACGGATTTGATATTGCCATGTTCCACGTGGAACATTTTGTAATTGTTTATCTGGCTTAAGTCGCCAAAATCTTGTAATTCTGTGCCGGTGATAAATACCTGGCAGGCCATTTCTGATAAATAGTGCAATAGTTTTGCACGATTAATAACATCAAGTTCTGCAGCAAAATCGTCGATTAATAGGCAGCCTGTAGAACTTTGTTCGTTGTCCAGTAATTGAATCTGTGCCAATTTCAAGCTCATGACCAATAATTTTAATTGCCCCCGTGAAACAATATGCTTTGCTAAGCGGTTATTGATCAATAATTGAAAATCCCCTCTATGCGGCCCGCTATGGGTAAATCCATAGCGTAAGTCTTTAGTCTGATCTTCAATTAGAACACGCTTAAATTCAGTAGTTGTATCCCAACCGGAAATCAGCTTAAGGTCGATTCCATCAAGGGATAAAAATTTTCCAATAATCTCGATAAAAACAGGCTTAAATTTTTGTAAGTATTGCTGACGGTAGCTATTGACTATTGTACCGTAAGTCACGAGTTCATTATCCCAAACATTGAGTTGTTCAGGCCGTCTGGTTTTAAGTAGGGCATTACGTTGAGACAAGGCTTTTTTAAACTTGCGCCAGGCCGGCAAAAAATCTGGGTCATTATTAAAAACTCCCCAATCAAGAAATTCACGCCTCAGTTGGGAGCCGGCATCAAGTAATTCATAACTTTTGGGATGTATGAGCTGCAATGGTAAAGCGTAGGCCAAATCGGATCGCTTTTGATGAGCTTGCTGATTGATGTGGATATCAATAGCCTTACCATCCAGCTGTATGCCTAAATGTAGCTGGTTACCGTTAGTTTGAGATATTTTTGCAGAAACAATCAGATGAGCTGCGGTAAAATTAATGACCGATTTGATTGTGGCGCAGCGAAAAGATTTTGCCCTGCCCAAAATAAAAATAGCTTCGATTAATGCACTTTTACCGCTCGCATTTTCGCCCACAATAAAATTAATTGTAGGTGATGGGATGAGTGTAGCTTTTTGGATATTTCTAACTGCGTGTATCTCTAGTTTCAACAGACTCATTACTGAACCATTACAAGCGCATCGAGACCTTTGAAATCACAATACTAAGGGATTTTGGGAATTCATTATTGATATGGGTTTAGTTGCGTTTGCACAAAACACTGAATTCTCGGTTAAATACATGGGGAAAGGCCTCGTTTTATAAATAATTTTATCACAGTTTAACAGTTCTTATTACCCTCTCTCACCTAAGGATCAGGACAAGCGCATTAAAAGCACTTTAAAAATAGATCATTAATCATCATCAATTGGGTTTTTTGAGGGTTACCCAATGAGCAGTAATTTATTAGACCATTTTTCAAGCCTGAAAGATCCACGAATTGAGCGTAAGAAGTTACACCAATTGCCCGATATTATATTTTTAGCTATCAGCGCAACGATAAGTGATGCTGATGGCTGG
>CANNNN010000139.1 GCA_947506075.1 Methylococcaceae bacterium | reverse complement strand
GCCTGATAATTAGCCTCTCCATAACCGCCTATCGACAGGCCTTTACCTACCTGATAGACCTTGGATGCGGCAGGACCCAAACCGTAAGCGCTTTTATACTGCACTTCATCAGGTATGGTCAGATTGGTGCGTAATTTTTCAACTTCCTGGGTCAGCACATCGGTTTTGCGCTCTAAAGTCTTTACGTCGCCACCACCCGAAGCTTTAGCGGGGGCGGCAGCCTGCATCCCTGACTTCATGTCATCGATTTGCTTTTGCTGCGCTTGGATTATTTTCCACATATCTTCCATCGTCTGTGGTTTTTCCAGGGCGCTAACAGGCGCACTTAAAGCGACCAGCGCTGTCAGTATGCCTCGCCTTAATAAGTGGTTGTTTTTTTTCATTTATATGATCTCTCACAAAGAAGTTGGTGAAAGGAGTATAAGGTAAAAAAATACCTTAATGCAAACTATTCTTATTTAAAGTAATAAGTAGGGTTTTGTGGGGTAGAAAAATTGTCGTGCTCCACAGCGTCGCAAATGCGGTTTTTCGGGGCGACGGATGAATCCAACAGTCGTCTTAAATTAAACTTTATTAACTCCGTTGTGCCGTGAGATGCTGAATTCTAATATAATGCTTATTATGGATTCCAATGAAGTAGCTGATGGTGTGGTACTGTATTTTGACAGTAACGGCGCGCAGTTTGGGATTAACGTGCAACATGATAGCCAAATGACTGATATTCTCCGTATTATTGTTACAACTGCCTTTGAATGATATGCGTGCGGTCTGAATAGCAACCTAACTTACAACTTTTAATATGATGAGATTACTATAATGTTTGATCCTAAATCCCTAGATGACATTGCTAACCGTTTGGCGAATGCGATACCTCCCGGCTTGAGCAACCTGAAAGAGGACCTTGAAAAAAGCTTCCATGCTATTTTGCAGGGTGCATTAGGTAAGCTGGACTTGGTCACCCGTGAAGAATTTGAAGTGCAAAAGCTGGTGTTGGCCAAGACTCGTTCAAAACTTGAAGACCTCGAAAAACGTGTCGCGGAGATGGAATCGCAGGTCTTAAGCAAAGAAGAAAAATAGCCAGCGCTGAATAACGGCGATGTCTTTAGCGGTTGTTTTTAGTCGCGGTCGTTCTGGTATAGAGGCGCCTCTAGTTACCGTTGAAGTGCATATTTCCAATGGCTTGCCGGCACTCAATATTGTCGGTTTGCCGGAAACGGCGGTTAAAGAGAGTAAGGATAGAGTTCGGGGCGCGATCTTAAATTCCCGCTTTGAATTTCCGATGCAGCGCATTACCGTCAATCTGGCGCCTGCTGACTTGCCCAAGGAAGGGGGGCGTTTTGACCTGGCTATTGCGCTGGGTATACTGGCGGCGTCCGGCCAACTTCCGAAAGCTCACCTGCATCATTACGAATGTATCGGTGAATTATCGCTGGGCGGTGAATTACGGCCTATACGCGGCGTTTTGCCGGTCGCTATCCAGGCTAGAAACAATCATCGTAAACTGATATTGCCCAAGGAAAATACCGCCGAAGCGGCGCTGGTTAAGGGTATTGAAATCATCCCGGCGATGCATCTGCTGGAAGTCTGTTCCCACCTGACCGGGCAACATCTGATACAGATTGAGTTTCAGCAGGAAGAGGTGGTCATAAAGGCGCCCGACCTGGATTTTTCCGATGTCCATGGTCAATATCATGTCAAACGAGCTTTCGAAATAGCTGCAGCTGGCGCGCATAATTTGATTATGCTGGGGCCGCCCGGTACTGGAAAATCAATGCTTGCCTGCCGCTTGCCGACCATCTTGCCGCTACTAACCGAGCAACAGGCGCAAGAAACCGCTGCTATAGCCTCAATCAGCGATCAGGGACTGGATGTCGCGAACTGGCTTAAGCCTCCGTATCGCGCACCGCATCATACTGCCTCGGCAGCGGCTCTGGTCGGAGGCGGCAGTAATCCCAGGCCCGGCGAAATATCGCTGGCGCATAATGGCACTTTGTTCCTTGATGAACTGCCTGAGTTTGACCGTAAAGTTCTGGAAGTCTTGCGGGAACCGCTGGAGACCGGCCACATCACGATTTCTCGCGCCGCCCGCCAAGTTGATTTTCCGGCGCGCTTCCAGCTGATAGCCGCGATGAACCCATGTCCCTGTGGCTTTTTGGGTGATACGTCGGGACGCTGCCATTGCACGTCCGAGCAGGTTATGCGTTATCGGGCAAGGGTGTCCGGGCCGTTGCTGGATCGTATCGATATGCACCTTGAAGTGCCCCGAATCTCGCATGAAGTGCTGCGCAAAGGTTCTCCGCAGGGCGAAGAAAGCAGCGAGACCATCAGGGTTCGGGTGATTGCGGCTCATGATCTTGCTATGGCACGCAGCGGTAAGGCCAATTCGGCGTTGACGGCCAAGGACGTTAAGTTGGTCTGTGTGCTGTCCGAACAAAGCCATCAGCTTTTGGAGCAGGCTATGGAAAAGTTCGGTTTGTCGCATCGGGCTTATCACCGAATCTTGAAACTGGCGCGCACCATAGCCGATCTTGCCAAGTCGAAAAATATAGAAACTGTGCATTTGAGCGAGGCGATCAGTTATCGCAAGCTGGATCGTAAGATCTAATGTGCTATATGATGATACAGGAAGCTGGAGCTTCCCTTACCGAATTCCCAAGCTTGAGTTTGGGAACCAGCTTAAGCATTAAATGTCCAAATTAAATCCCCAACAACAAGCCGCTGTTAAAGCGATAGATCATCCCTTATTGGTGCTGGCCGGCGCAGGCAGCGGCAAGACGCGGGTGATTACCGAAAAAATCGCTTACCTGGTCAAACAGGGCCTGCCCGCGCGGCATATCGCTGCGGTGACCTTCACCAACAAGGCCGCGCGGGAAATGAAAAACCGGGTATCAAAATTGCTGGACGACAAACAGCAGCGTGGGCTACGTGTTTCAACTTTTCATTCCTTGGGTCTGGATATCTTGCGGGCGGAATCCAAAACCCTGGGTTATAAATCCGGCCTGACTCTGTTTGACGAGCAGGACAAGCACACCCTGCTGCGCAATCTGATCAGCCACGGGGCCAAGGATTGCGATATCGATAACATCGACAGCTATGCGCGGCAAATCGGTCAGTGGAAAAATGCTTTTGTAACGCCAGAGCAATCCTTGACGTTAGCGACAGTCGAGCAATACCCGGCAGCTCTACTTTATGTGGATTTCACCCGCAGCTTGAAAGCCTATAATGCTGTCGATTTTGATGATCTGATTTTGTTGCCGGTGCTGCTGTTTCAACAGCATCCTGCCATTCTGGAAAAATGGCAAAACAAGATCCGCTATTTGCTGGTCGATGAATACCAGGACACCAATATCACCCAATACCAGCTGGTGCGTTTGATCGCAGGGAATCTGGGACGCTTTACCGTGGTCGGCGACGATGACCAGTCCATTTATGCCTGGCGCGGCGCACAGCCGGAAAACCTGGCGCAATTGCAAAAAGATTATGCCCGCCTGCAAGTTATCAAGCTGGAGCAAAATTACCGCTCTACCGGGCGCATTCTTAAAGTCGCCAACCAGTTGATAGCCAACAATCCCCATGCCTTCGAAAAACGCCTGTGGAGCGAACTGGGTTATGGCGAAGCACTGAAGGTTTTAAGCCATAAGGATGAGCTGATTGAAGCCCAGCAGATCGTGTCTGAAATCATTCATCATAAATTCAAGACCGGCGGCAATTATCAGGATTATGCGATTTTATATCGCGGCAATCATCAGTCCCGCTTGTTCGAGAAGGGCTTAAGGGAAAACAATATTCCGTATTTCATCAGCGGCAGCGCCTCATTTTTTGCCAACTCGGAAATCAAGGACGTCCTCGGCTATCTGCGCTTGTTTGTTAATCAGGACGACGATGCGGCATTTTTACGCGTGATCAATACCCCTAAACGGGAAATCGGTCCGACCACGCTGGAAAAGCTCGGCGATTATGCCAATGAGCGTCATGTCAGCCTGTTTGCTGCCAGTTCGGAGCTGGGCCTGGCTCAAAAGCTGCCAGAAAAAGCCATGCAGCGGCTGGCAAAATTTCGCGACTGGACAATTGATACGGCTGATCGTATTGAGCGGGGTGATACCTTTGCGGTCATCGAGCAGGTCATCGACCAAATCGGTTATAGCCAGTATTTAAAGGAAGAAAGCAAAAGCAAGGAGTCAGCCGAGCGTAAAATAAAAAATGTCTATGAGCTGGTTGATTGGCTAAAACGCATAGCTGATAAAGGTTCCCACGCAGAGCATGGGAACCAGGAATCAAAACCGTTATCGGAAATTGTCGCCAAAATCATGCTGATGGACATACTGGAGCGCGGCCAGGAAGACGAGGTCAGCGACCAGGTCAGCCTGATGACCTTGCATGCCGCGAAAGGACTGGAGTTTCCGCATGTATTTTTGATCGGCATCGAAGAAAATATTCTGCCCCATCAAAACAGTATCGAAACCGATAACATAGAAGAAGAGCGTCGACTGGCCTACGTCGGCATCACCCGTGCCCAGCGCACCTGTACATTTAGCTATTGCACGCATCGCAAACGCTACGGCGAAATCGCCGAGTGTGAGCCCAGTCGGTTTTTAAGTGAATTGCCCGCCGAAGATCTGGAGTGGGTCAACAAAAAACAGCTTGCCCCTGAAGTCATCAAAGAACGTGGCAAGGCGAGTCTGGCGCATTTGAAAACAATGTTGTCGTAATTGCAGCGCTGATCGGTTAGAATAAGCTCTACGCGCCCGTAGCTCAGCTGGATAGAGTACAGCCCTCCGAAGGCTGTGGTCGGGGGTTCGAATCTCTCCGGGCGCACCAATTAAATTAATGTCTTACGCTAAATTGAAGGTTTTTTACTACCTAAAATAAGGCTACGTTGCACTCCCGTTGCACCTGTACTCGGTTGTATTTAATCGCATTTGACAGTAGATTAAGCAAAATCTGCTTTATCCGGGTTTTATCAACATAGATTGTCCAACTACTGTCGCAGGGAATAAAGTCCAGCAGAATATTCTCCTTTTCTGCCTGCGCCTGAACCAGAATTTGGCATTCGAGTAAAACATCAAATATCGATAATGATTCCGGTGACAGCGTTTGAATGCCGGACTCAATCGCGTTAAGATCAAGAATTTCGTTAATCAGCTCCAATAGATACCACCCTGCGCTGATGATGGGCTCTAATCTTTTATACTGTGTTTCCAAAAGCGGAGGCGTTCCAGCCTCTAGCAACTGTGCATAACCGAGAATTGCATTGAGAGGAGTCCGTAGCTCATGACTCATCCTGGAAAGAAAGACCGATTTAGCGTTGCTAGCCTCTTCTGCCATAGACTTGGCGATCACCAGATCGGCGTTCTGCTGTTGTAGCAGCTGATCAAGTTTTTTGCGTTCGGTGATGTCATCCCTAATACCGATGAAATGGGTGATTTTTCCATTTGGACCATGCACCGGAGCAATTAATGCTGATTCTATGTATTCGACACCATTTTTTCTTTTGTTGTTGAACTCACCTCGCCATATGTGTCCGCCGATTAGAGTAGACCACAGGTCCTCATAAGTTGCATCTGGTGTCTTGCCCGAACGGAGCAGGCGAGGATTTTTACCGATGACTTCCTCTCGACTGTATCCTGTGGTCTTGCAGAAAGTATTATTAACATACTCAATGTTTGCTCGAATGTCGGTGATCATTATGGAACTTGGACTTTGCTCTACAGCGATTGAAAGATTTCTTAAGGCTTGTTCAGTCTGTTTACGCTGGTCGATACCCTCAATGATCGCAACAAAGTGACTTGGTGATCCATCAGGATAACAGATCAGCTTTACCGATAAAGCTCCCCAGATTACTCTACCATCCTTGCAGATATACTGTTTCTCCTCAGTGAATCCGGACATCTCACCAGCCAAGACACGCTTTATTCTATCGTCACCTGAGTCCAGGTAAGCGGGGTGTGTCACTTGTCTGTAGGTCATGGATAACAGTTCATCACGGCTGTAACCAAGGATATCAGAGCACCATTGATTAACCTCTAGAAAGTAACCCTGCAACGACACATTAACAACCCCAATAGGAACTTGCTCAAAAGTGGAACGAAAATACTGTTCACTTTCCGTTAATGCAGCAGTGTGTTTTGCTACTTGCCTCTTGAGTAAGCGGCATTGAAGGTGGTTGTGTATGCGAGCTTTAATGATTGGAATACTGAAGGGCTTGGTAACAAAGTCAATGGCACCTAATTTTAAGCCAAATTCCTCATCACTTTCAGCACTCAGGGCAGTCGTAAAAATTACCGGAATTTCAAAGGTATCGGCATTTGCCTTTAACTGTCGACAGACATCCAAACCATTCATGCCAGGCATCATGATATCCAGTAAAATCAGATCCGGTTGTTCTCGAAGTGCAATGCTCAGGGCATCGGCGCCATTAGTTGCTATTTTAATCTGGTATTCGGAACTTAAAGTTTGGGCAAGAATTTGCACGTTGAGGGGTACATCATCAACGATAAGTATTTTTTGCTGTTGATAGATGCTGACCATCAATTTTCCTGGGTTAAATTAAGTAAAATGATGACTATCAAAAACAGCTTCAAAATTTGGCATCCTTCATTTCTCGCTTTACACTTTGTGCAATTACAAGTCCGATAAGGCCATCAAAAGCAATCTCTTTTCATGTATAAATGAATCAGAAAAACTCTCCATTCATTTTTTTACATTTACGATTTGTATTCATGTCATTAACCAG
>CANNNN010000138.1 GCA_947506075.1 Methylococcaceae bacterium | reverse complement strand
GAACCATAGAGACTTTAGCATTAATCATTGATCGTGGCTTATCTTAATATAATCAGAGCCCTGCTCGCTATTGCATTGCTATGCCCATGGTTTTTCGCATCGGCTGAACCCATTCATCTTCAGTTACGCTGGCATCATCAATTTCAGTTTGCCGGATATTATGCAGCACTAGCAAAAGGCTATTACAAAAAAGCAGGACTTGATGTCATTATTGACGCCGGCTCTCCAGAAAAAAAGCCTGTTCAAGAAGTTATTCAGGGTCATGCTCAATATGGTGAGGCCAATGCCGAATTATTGTTAGAACGGTTACGCGGTGCCCCCCTTGTAGCCTTGGCTGCGATATACCAACACTCCCCTTCGATATTGATCGCACGCAAAGATGCAGGGATCGCTTCACCCGATGATCTGGTCGGAAAGAAAGTCATGCTGCTAGATCAAGCCATGGACGCTGATTTTGTCGCCATGTTCAATAATGAGGGCGTAGACATAAGTCGTCTTAATGTCGTCCCAAGTAGTTATGATATTCATGATTTGGCTGAGGGCAAAGTAGACGCATTTAACTCCTATCTGAGCAATGAGCCTTATTTTCTGAAGCAGCAAGGCGTTGAATTTACCGTACTCAATCCACGCAACTACGGCGTCGATTTTTACAGTGACATTCTGTTTACCTCCGAAGATGAACTTAAATACCATCCCGATCGCGTGAAAGCTTTTCGTCAAGCCAGCCTTGAAGGCTGGTATTACGCAATGGATCACCCGCAAGAAATTATCGATCTGCTAATCAATAGCTACCAGGTCGATAAGTCCAGGAAGCACCTTGAATTTGAAGCCGAGGCTGTAAGGTCATTGATTGTGCCCGATGTCATTGATCTGGGGCACATGAATCCCTGGCGCTGGAGACACATGACCGAAACCTTTATCAAGGCGGGCATGGTTGAAAATGATAAATTTTTACACGGTTTCATCTACGAGGCCGACCCGATAGCCGATAAAGAAAAACTGCTCCGCTATATCAAAATTGCCGTGGGCATTACTTTATTAGCAGGCTTTATCAGCTTAACGTTACTGTTTTTTTATAGATCACTCAAACGAAAAAATAAAATATACAGCCGAAACGAAAAACTGTTGCTGCTTGCTCAAGAGACCGCAGGAATAGCTTACTTTGTCAGCGATTCGGCAACTAACCGTTGGGAGGGTTCACCCCTACTGGATCAAATTTTCGGCATTGACGCCGGCTTTACACGGGATATTGCCCATTGGGCAACCTTGATACATCCGGATCACCGTCAGCACACACTCGCTCGTTATCAAGAAATAATCAGTAGTCGAGAACGGTTTCTGCTTGAATACAGAATTGTTCGCCCTAGTGATGGTGAAATACGCTGGGTGGTTGCTCACGGTGACATCGAGAGCGATAAAGATGACCAGGCCATACGTCTGGTAGGCACTGTTCAAGACATCACCGAACGTAAGCTGATAGAAACAGAGCTGCGCGTGTCTGCTAGCGCCTTCGAGTCCCATGAAGCAATGGCCATTACTAACGCTGATGCGGTCATTATAAGAATCAACCCCGCCTTCACCCAGTTAACCGGCTACAGCCCTGAAGAGGCGGTGGGGCATAATATGAACTTGCTTAATTCAGGCCGCCATGATGCAGCCTTTTATGCCGAGATGTGGGCAAGTATTCATAACACCGGCGTCTGGCAGGGCGAAATCTGGGACCGGCGCAAGAATGGTGAAATCTTTCCCAAATGGTTAACGATTACAACGGTGAAAGATGCGGCAGGCAACGTCACTCATTACGTTGGTACCCATATCGATATCAGCGCGCGCAAGGCTGCCGAAGAAGAAATCAAAACGCTGGCCTTCTTCGATCCCCTTACCAACCTGGCGAACCGGCGCTTGCTCCAGGATCGGTTAAATTCCGCAATGGCTTCAAGCCAGCGTAGTGGTCGCCAAGGTGCATTACTCTTTATTGACCTGGATAATTTCAAGACTCTAAATGATACCTTAGGTCATGACAAGGGTGATTTACTGCTACAGCAGGTTGCTAAACGGCTTGAGTCCTGTGTGCGTGAGGGAGATACTGTTGCGCGTCTGGGGGGTGATGAATTTGTGATGATGCTCGAAAATCTGAGTGAGCAAACCAGCAAGGCTGCCGCTCAAACTGAAACGATTGGCCATAAAATTTTGGCCCTTCTGAATAAGCCCTACCTACTGGTAGCGCATGATTATTACAACACGCCAAGCATCGGTGCCACCTTATTCAAGGGTCATCAGAAAAGTATAGATGAACTTATGAAGCAAGCGGATATTGCCATGTATCAGGCCAAGGCATCGGGGCGTAATGCCCTGCGCTTCTTTGACCCTCAAATGCAGGCCAGTATTACTGCCAGAGCCACACTGGAGGCCGATTTACGGCAAGCATTGCTTGATAAGCAATTCATGGTTTATTATCAACCTCAGGTTCATCACAACGACCAGATTATTGGCGCAGAAGTGCTGATCCGCTGGCAACACCCTCAGCGTGGCTTGGTGTCCCCTGCGGATTTTATTCCATTAGCTGAAGAAACCGGCTTAATATTGCCCATTGGGCAATGGGTTCTGGAGACGGCATGTGCTCAGCTCAAGACCTGGGAAAATAGCATTCATACCCAGCATTTGCAGCTTTCCGTCAACGTGAGTGTGCGCCAGTTCCATCAGGTCGACTTTGTGGCGCAAATCCTTGAAATATTACGCTATAGTGACATTAAACCTGACCGGCTTAAACTTGAACTTACCGAAAGCCTTGTGCTTGACGACATTGCCGACACTATTGTTAAAATGAATGAGCTTCAGCAAATCGGGGTGCGCTTCTCGATGGACGATTTTGGCACGGGCTATTCCTCACTGGCCTACCTTACCTCGCTACCACTCGATCAGCTCAAGATTGACCAGTCATTCATTCGCAACATTGGCCTAAAGCCAAGTGATGCGGTGATTGCGCAAACGATCATTGGCATGGCCAAGAATTTGAATATGGAGGTCATTGCCGAGGGCGTCGAAACGGAAGCGCAACGGCTCTTTTTGCAACAGCACGACTGTTCTTTTTTTCAGGGTTATTTATTTAGCAAACCCGTTGAAATAGACCAGTTTGAGAAGTTACTTGAACAGCAATAACTGCATTACGTAAGACAAATCAAACAGACCCTTTATGGCTACGGCTCATGATCAAAAATCCTAATGAACACAGCATGCTAAGGGAAAATGCTGAAACGCTTATTACCTGCGCGCCTTTAAAGGGAGCCTCAGTTTACTCTGCCGATGAACTGGAGCACGAACTGCAAGTCCACCAAATTGAACTGGAGATGCAAAATGAGGAATTGAGACGAGCCTATCATGCGCTAGAAGAATCCCGTGCCTGCTATGTCAACCTCTATGAATTAGCGCCAACAGGTTATATAACGCTCACCCACGATGGTTTAATCTCAGAAATCAACCTCACCGGAGCAACCCTTCTCGGCGAGGAGCGGAAAAACCTGATTAACCGCCGTTTCGCCAGCTTGATCGCACCCAAAGACAGCGACTACTGGTATCTCTTGTTTAAGGACATGATTCAGTCCACAGAAGAAGCGCATAATTTCGAACTAAGCCTTCAACGCAGCGATAATTCAATATGTCATGTGCTGCTTCACTGTCTACTGGTAACGACCGATGACAAGTCTCTGCTGGTACGTATCATGCTCACCGATATTACCGAACGCAAACGGACAGAACTCGATCTTCGCATTGCCGCAACGGCTTTCGAGACTCAGGACTCAATCGCGATCACTGATACCTCTGGCGTTATTGTGAAGATCAACAAAGCCTTCACCCGCATGACGGGCTACTCAGAAAGAGAAGTTGTAGGTCAAAAAATCAGTATTCTTAAGTCTGGACGTCAGGATGTCATTTTTTACACCGCGATGTGGGAAAGCATTACCAGACTGGGTGCCTGGCAGGGTGAAATCTGGGATCAGCGCAAGAATGGTGAGATTTACCCCAACTGGCTATCCATTAGTGCGGTAAAAGAGAACGGCGGTGAAGTTACGCATTATGTCGCTACACATGTTGATATTACCGAACGCAAGCAGGCCGAAGCTGAAAAACAAAGCTTGACCCAACTTTACGCCGCCTTGAGTCAATGCAACCAGGCCATTGTCCGTTGCTCTAATGAAGGCGAGTTATTTATGCAGATTTGCCGTGAGGTGGTGACCTTCGGCGGAATGAAGATGGCGTGGATAGGTTTGTTGCAACAGAATCAAATTAAAGCAGTTGCCTCTTATGGTAAGGGGACTGATTATCTGAAAGATATTCAAATATCGACCAATGAATACGAAGCGGCCGGACGCGGCCCCACCGGAATAGCCATGCGCGAAGACCATCCCTACTGGTGCCAGGATTTCCAGCATGATCCCGCCACTGCGTTATGGCACGAACGAGGTATACGGTTTGGCTGGGGAGCTTCAGCCGCCCTACCCTTACACAGAAATGGCATAGTAGTTGGTTCTTTTACTTTATATTCATCCCAGATCGATGCCTTTGATCAAGCGGCACGCGATCTCTTAGTCGAAATGGCGATGGACATTGACTATGCACTTAATAACTTTGAACGCGAAGCGCAGCGCAAACAGGCAGAAAGCTCACTCTTAGAGGCATACAGTATGCTAAAAACCATTATTGATACTGCGCCGGTGCGCATTTTTTGGAAGGATAAGCAATTACGTTATCTGGGCTGTAATCCCGCCTTTGCTGCGGATGTTGGAGAAATTAATACTCAGGCCGTTATTGGTAAAGACGATTACCAGTTGGGCTGGAATGCGCAGGAGGAGCGTTATCGTGCTGATGATCAAAAAGTCATAGACTCAGGGCTTGCCAAACTTTTTTATGAAGAAACACAGACTACCTCTGATGGCAGCATGATTTATCTGCGTTCATCTAAAGTGCCGCTTCGGAATGAGGCCAACGAAACTATCGGAGTGTTGGGCATTTACGACGATATAACCGAGCAAAAACAGACCGAGGAACAAATCCACTATCTGGCTAATTTCGATCCGCTCACTGGACTGCCCAATCGTTCCCAACTGGATGAACATCTCAAATATGCCCTCAGTTTAGCGAAGCGCAGCAATGGACATTTGGCCTTGCTGTTCCTTGATCTTGATCATTTCAAAGACATCAACGACACACTGGGTCATAGTGTCGGCGATGTTTTATTGATTGAATTAGCCAAACGGCTGCGTCTGCTTCTGCGTGAGGAAGATACGGTGACACGGTTAGGCGGCGATGAGTTTATTTTATTGCTACCTGGTGTCGATGCGCTCGGCGCAGCGCATGTTGCACAAAAATTACTGGATGCCATTGCAGATCCTTATCGGATAAAGCTCTTTGATCTCATCCTAACAGCATCGGTCGGTATTGCACTCTACCCTGAAGATGGCCTGGATCTGGAAACACTCTCCAAGAGTGCCGATGCTGCCATGTATCAAGCCAAACAGGAAGGACGCCAATGTTATCGCTTTTTCACCCCAGAAATGCAAGCCCGTTCGTTACGCAATCTGCAGTTGTTGAATGCATTGCGTCATGCGCTGGAATCCAAGCAATTATCTATCCACTACCAGCCACAAGTTGCCATACCGACTGGGCAGATCATTGGGACTGAAGCATTACTGCGCTGGCAACATCCTGAGTATGGCATGGTTTCTCCAGCAGAATTTATTCCTATCGCAGAAAGCAGTGGCTTGATTCTACCGATCGGAGAATGGGTATTAAGGTGTGCAGTGCAGCAGGCAAAAGCCTGGATGGATAAGGGCTTTGCTCCAATGATTATGGCCGTCAACCTGTCTGCAGTGCAGTTTCGTCATCCAGATCTACCGGAACTGGTTACCCGCATACTCGCCGAAGCGGGCTTGCCAGCAGCGTATCTGGAACTGGAATTGACCGAAGGTGTGGCTATGCATAACCCACTTGGCGCTATTGCCGTAATGAACAATTTACATGCACGGGGCATCCGTATGTCGATTGATGATTTCGGTACCGGCTATTCTTCACTGAGCTACCTGAAGAAATTCAAGGTGTACAAGCTTAAGATAGACCAGTCTTTTGTTCGCGATATTAGCACCGATCCTGAAGACAAAGCCATCGTCAGCGCCATTATCAATTTATCCAAAAGCCTTGGCCTGAAAACCATTGCCGAAGGCGTGGAAACAAAAGAACAACTGGCATTTTTAAGCGAACAGGGTTGTGATGAAATACAGGGCTATCTATTCAGTAAGCCAGTGCCCGCTGAGCAGTTGGAAATATTACTGAAGCGAACTCTATAGCTCACTGAGTTAACCAAGCAGTCTCAGTCGTAGGACATTAAATATCTATCGGGATTCCCCAGTTTTATGAGGATTATTTATTGCTGAAACCGAATATGCCCTGAAGCCGTTGGTTATGGATTTTTAAAACACTTAAATTCCTATTACTTCTCCGTTAGCCCCCTGACTAATTTATCAATATCACTCCAGGATGCATGATAAAGGCTATCGTAAATACGTCCTTGCAAGCCCTTATGCGTATTTTTTGATTTCCTGAAAATCTCTCGCCACTCATTGCTTCCAGAGGCATGTGCAATCCCCGCTTCGATCAATGTATTGTGCAGCTTAGTTACGTGCCTTTCACTAAGCTTTGGTATCTGATCAACTAAACTCATCATTATTACCACTCACATATAT
>CANNNN010000137.1 GCA_947506075.1 Methylococcaceae bacterium | reverse complement strand
TATATTTTCCATGCGCTGTGATCTTGATCCTTTGATCAAAATGACTTCATCGCCTTTAAGTTCCTGATTCAACAGGGCTATCAATTCATCCTGTGTGTTAAAAAACTCGCCTCCGTCACCGAAAGCCTTTACCGTATTTCGGGTGTCCTCTCCGACAGCCAGAAGGCGCACAACACCGCTGGCCTTAATCAGCTTACCCATTTCTCGATGGATCTTTGAGCTTTCAGTCCCCAACTCACCAAAAGCACCTAATACCAGATAGGGCTTGCCTGTGCAGTTAGCCAGCACATCCAGCCCTGCTTTCAACGATGCCGAGTTGGCGTTGTAAGTATCGTCGATCACAATATTGCCGTATCGACTGACTAGCGGCTGCAAGCGTCCAGTGACCGGTTTTACATTTTCCAGTCCTTGTTTGATTTGTTGCAAATCTATGCCCAGTGCTAAACATGCCGCCGTTGCCGCCAGCGCGTTGACGACATTATGCGAGCCCGCCAGCTTTAGCTTTACGGGTACAGTTTCTGCTGTTGTCACTAACTCAAAGGTCGTAGCGAACGTATGATCAATAACTGCTGTTTTAACAGAATGCGCTGTAACAGTTGCCGAGTCATCCATGCCAAACGATATGAGCTTTCTTGTTCCGGCAAGCTCACTCCAATATTCAAAATAGTCATCATCGCGATTAAGAACCGCTACGCCAGTATCTTTAAGCGTTTGGATTATTTCCCCTTTCGCTTTGGCGACACCGTCGATACTGCCGAAGCCTTCGATATGTGCGGCTCCAACATTGGTAAGGATCGCAACATCAGCCTGGACATAGCGACTGGTGTATTCAATTTCGCCAGGATGGTTTGCACCCATTTCTATGACCGCATAGCGGTGTTGTTCGTTCAAGCGCAACAGGGTTAAAGGCACACCGATGTCATTATTCAGGTTGCCTTGAGTAAACAGCGTATTACCATTAACAGTCAATATTTCGGCAACCATTTCCTTGACGGTGGTTTTGCCGTTACTGCCGGTAATGCCAACTACAGAAACAGCCATTTTTTGTCGCCAGGCGCCAGCCAGTTCAGCTAAGGCCAGGCGAGTATTCGCAACCACGATATGCGGCAGGGTTGTTGTTATGCCACTATGGACGATGGCTGCAATGGCGCCTGCTTGCGCCGCCTGATCTACAAATTCATTGCCATCAAAGTTGTGCCCTTTAATCGCAATATAAAGTTGTCCCGGCTGTATCGCCCGCGTGTTGATGCTGACCGATGAGATTGCAACATCTTTCCCGACCCATTTTCCCTGCACACAGGCTGAAATTTCGCTGAGCATCATCTTCATGTATTCCGCCTGAGCAAGGCGTTTATCACCACTTGCCTGTCGCTAAAAGGCAGTCGTACGCCATTGCTTTCTTGATAGTCTTCGTGACCTTTTCCTGCAATCACGATGCAATCATGTTTAGCTGCGCTGCTTATCACTTTTTGTATTGCCTGTTCTCTGTTTTGGATAACTTCAACCTTCGCGGCGCTGCAACCGGCCAAAATAGCATTGACTATATCCAGTCCGTTTTCGTAACGCGGATTGTCATCGGTGATGATCACATGATCAGCCCAGTGTTCTGCGATTTCCCCCATTTGCGAACGCTTGCCCGCATCTCTATTACCGCCGCAGCCGAAAACCACCCATAAATCCTGCTTGCAATGCTTGCGCAAGCTGGATAAAACCTTGTCCAACGCATCGGGAGTATGCGCATAATCAACAAAAATCAACGGATCTGACTCCGTTCCAAAACGCTCCATGCGACCGACAACAGGCTTTATAGCCGTCAGTTTTGCAGCTGCCTCATGCAGCGAAATACCGAGAGCCAGCATGACGGTCAAGACGGCCAGAATATTCTCTACATTAAAATCGCCAAACAGCGGCACGTTTACTTGCCGTAGATCGTTTCGCCAGCGCACGTCGAATTGGATGCCATCAGCTTTATGCAATACGTTTTCCGCATTAATACATTCGCCTGAATCCGAATTTTTTCCCTTAGCACTAAATTGCCAAAGTTGCACTGCTTCAGGCACGGCGGTAATGATCTGCTCACTGTAACTATCATCAAGATTAACCACCGCAAAAATCAGCCCCGGTTTTGTTAATAACGCTAGCTTGGCCTGCAGATAGGCGTCCATAGTGCCGTGATAATCTAGATGATCTCGACTGATATTGGTAAATACCGCGCCTTTAAACGCGACTCCGTTGACCCGGCCTTGCTGCAATCCATGCGACGAGACTTCCATCGCCACGGTACGCTTTTTATTGGCTAATAATTCGGTCAATATTTTCTGAATGACCAATGCGTCAGGCGTAGTATTTTGCGTCTTGCAAAGCTGTCCCCACTGACCCCAGCCGAGTGTGCCTATAATTCCGCAGTCATCCAGCATCTGGCTCAAAAATTGGCTGCATGAGGTTTTACCGTTAGTGCCGGTAATGCCGATAATCGTCATAGACTTCGATGGATTATGATAAAAACGCGCGGCCAGCTCGCCCAACTTTAAGCCCAGGTTTTCCACGGCGAGCATCGGTACCAGGCTAGAGACTCTGCCAGGCAATGCATCTGCAAGCTGCCGACCATTCCCGGCCGGATCGAAAATGACCGCAGAAGCCCTGTTTTTAATAGCCTGCTCAACATGCATCAAACCATGCTGATTGGATCCTGCTAATGCAATAAATGCATCGCCGCTAACCACAGACCGACTATCCAAAGCCAAGCCGCTAATCGGCATATCCCAATGTTCCTGGATTGAGGTTAGGCCGGTTAATAAATCTCTCAGACTGGTCGTCATGTCATGAACCTTGTCGGGTCAATAAGACCGGCATATTGTCCTGTTGATCCGGCGCTACGCCCAAAACCCTTAGAGCTCCTGCCATCACCTTGGAAAACACCGGGGCCGAGACTAACCCGCCATAATATTGGCCGGCTGAAGGCTCATCAACCATGACGACGATAATCAAGCGTGGGTTCTTTGCCGGCGCCATGCCCGCAAAAACAGAAAAATAACTTTTCTCGATATATCCGCCTGCGCCGGCTTTTTTTACTGTCCCTGTTTTGCCGGCAGCGCTGTAGCCGTCGACTCTGCCCTCGTAAGCGGTGCCGTCTTTCAGTAGCACGGTTTCCAGCATGGCTCTGACTCGCTTGGCTGTACTGGCTGAAAATACCCGTTGCTGATCAACATCCTCGTCCCGTTTTAACAAGCTAACCGAATGCAAAATGCCATCATCTGCCAATGCCGTATAGGCTCTTGCCAACTGCAATGCCGAAGTGCTGACGCCATAGCCGAATGCCAATGTCGCCCTGTCAAAATCATGCCATCTTTGGTAATCAAGCAGGCTGCCACTGGCTTCTCCAGGGAAGCCTGAGCCCGCTGCCACACCAAAACCCAACTTATTGTAAATTCCCCAGAAATAGTCTGGGGGCATTTTCAATGCCATCTGACTGACTGCAACATTACTGGATTTTTTCAGCACATGGGTCAAATCCAGCGTTCCATAATTGTGCACATCTCTGACGACATGGCTGCCGATCGGAAAAACGCCGTGCGTTTCAAAAACCTCATTAAGCTTGACATAGCCCCCGTCCAAAGCGGCTGCGACAACAAATGGCTTGACCGTCGATCCCGGTTCGAACACATCGGTTAACGATCTATTTCTGTAAAGGCTTTCTTTTAAACTCTTTCTGGTGTTCGGGTTAAATGACGGCTGATTGACGGCCGCCAAAATTTCCCCGTTTTTTGCATCTAATACCACTAGCGCCGCTGATTTTGCCTTGTTAAGATTAACGGCCAACTGCAACTCGCGATACGCAAGATACTGGATGCGCTGGTCAATGCTTAGCTCCAGGTTCTTGCCGTTAACAGGCTCTTTAATGTTTTCTACGTCTTCAATAATTCGCCGTTGGCCATCCCTGATAACCCGTTTGCTGCCTGGAATGCCTTTTAATGATTTTTCGTAGCCTGCTTCAAGTCCTGCTTGGCCAATATCGTCAATATTGGTAAAGCCGACTAAATGTGCAGAAACCTCGCCAGTGGGATAAAAGCGTTTAAATTCCCGTTCGAAATAAATGCCTGGAAGTTTTAATGCCTTTACCTGATCAGCAATCACCGGACTAATCTGGCGAGCAAGATAGGTAAATTGCCTGTGCGCATCAGCCTTAATTAGCTCGCCAACTTTTTCTTTCGGCAAATTTAACAAGGTTTCCATTTGCCTGAATTCATTTTCTTTCAACGGATCAACCTGTTGCGGATTCATCCAGATGGATTCAACAGGCGTGCTGATTGCAAGCGGTGCGCCATTCCTATCTTTTATCATCCCCCGGTATGCCTCTACCTCCACGTCACTGACATGGCGCATATCGCCCTGCTCTTTAAGAAACTGTTTATGCAACACCTGCAAATCGACGGCTCGACCAGCCAATATCGCCATACCGGCCATGATGGAAACAACAACTATGCGGTTTCTGGCAGGAAATTTACGGGCGATCCTGCTGGGCTTATTTCTATTTTGAAAATGTATCATTACGGTTTTATATAAATAATTTTTTCCCGTAACGGCATCACCAGCTTTAATTGCGCCCGCGCCACTTGTTCTACCCGATTCTGTTCAGCTAAGGTTGTCAGCTCCAATTGCAACTGTCCCCATTCCACTTCGTACTGATCCAGCGCTCTTTCCTGCTTTTGGATCTCAATAAAAATTAAGCGTGAGTGATATTTGCTGTAAATTACGACCAGAGCGGAGGCCAGCAGCACCAAGATCAGTCCGCCTAAGCCTAAATAGCGACTTGTTGTCACTTAAATTTTCTCGGCTACTCGCATGACTGCGCTTCTGGCTCTGGTATTTTGAGCTATTTCCTGTGGTCCTGCTTTCAGGGGCTTTCCTGGTTTCGTAAAGACGCCCTTGGTTATATCAATTTCTTTAATGGGTAATTTACCCGGGTTATATTTGGCTCCAGACTCAGTCCGGATAAAGCGCTTGACGATTCGGTCTTCCAATGAATGGAAAGAAATAACGACCAACCGTCCACCTGGTTTTAATATCCGCGCGGATTGCTGCAGAACAGCTTTTAACTCTTCCAATTCGCTATTGATTTCGATGCGGATTGCCTGAAAACTACGGGTGGCCGGATGCTTATGCTTATCTCTTATCGGCACAGCCTCTTCAATTAGCTTTGCCAGTTCTCGGGTTGTGGTAATTGGCGCTACAGCTCTTTTTTCGATTATTGCATGCGCTATGCGACGGGCAAAGCGCTCTTCACCGTACTCGAATAAAACCTTAATCAGATCCTTTTCATCAACGCTAGCAAGATACTGTGCTGCGGTGACACCTGAATTACCATCCATACGCATATCCAGTGGTCCGTCACGCAAGAAGCTAAAGCCTCTTTCCGGATTGTCCAGTTGCGGTGACGACACGCCCAAGTCGATCAAAATACCGTCTATTTTTCCTGTCAAAGCGTCATTTGCAACTACATTTTCAAGCTCGGAAAAACAGCACTGTTTCAGTTTAAAGCGATTATCTTCCAGCAGAATCTGAGCAATATCAGAGTTAATCGCGTCCAAATCCCGGTCAAAAGCAAGTAATCGACCGGAGGAGTCCAACAGATTTAAAATCCCCGAACTATGTCCACCCCGACCGAAAGTACAATCCAGATAAACACCGTCTTTTTTTATAGCCAACTGCTGCAAAGCTTCTGCAAACATAACGGGCAAATGTTCCACTAACAAATCTCCCGTATTATTAAAAGGATAATGAATCTAACTCGTCCAAGCCCTCATTGTCGTCGCCATCCAGCCATTGAGCTTCTTTTGCTGCCCAGGCTTCTTCATTCCAGAGTTCAAATTTATTAAGTTGCCCAATCAGGACGATTTTTTTGTCTATGGCGGCAAATGTTCTCAATTTTTCCGGCAGCAACAGGCGGCCTTGTCCATCCATTTCACATTCAGAGGCATTGCCAATGACAAAGCGCCGTAACTTGCCGGCCATTTTATTTAAGGTCGGTAATTTGCTGATTGTTTGTTCAAGCTTTTCCCACTCGGGCATCGGATAAAGCCATAGACAACCACTTTCGCCAACACAGCGTTCATTGACAGCGACTGTGACAACCATCTGGCACTCGCAGCAATCTTGTAATTCCTCCCGGTAACGGGTAGGAATTGCGAGACGCCCTTTGCCGTCTAAATTGATAGAACTGATGCCTCGAAACAAAATTTACCCCAGATTCCCCAAAAAAACCCTTTTCCCCCACTTTTTCCCACATGGCTCTACTATAGATTTCAAATAACCCCTAGTCAAGAATGATTTGATTTAGGTACTTTCATTTTCAACAATGACTTATGGGGCAATCGGAATTAATTATGAGGGTGTATTGCATAGCAAAATAATTCCCATTCTTTATCAGAAAGTTAATTAATTTAGGAGGAAAGTACTTTAAGTGCGGGACTATCAAAAAAAATAAATTTTTTGGCAAGGTAATGCGCGGTAGATCACAGATACTGCCGATGGTAACGAACAGTTTTTTTGCGCTTATAAGGCGACGACTTGGAACAGCGTGACGGGAAAAAAATATCCCGGAAAAGGAAGAAAGAGTCGGCCTGTAAGCCGGGTTCTGTCGAGAACAGTCATTCATCTAGGCTGCAAGTCACCCTGCAGCTCAAGCAATCTACCCAGGAACCGCGCGGGCCACGCGTCTGTCCCTCTATTTGATCTTGCTCCGGGTGGGGTTTACCATGCCACTCCT
>CANNNN010000136.1 GCA_947506075.1 Methylococcaceae bacterium | reverse complement strand
TTTTCCTCGCTGCTGTGCATTAAGCAGCTCTGCATCGACGGCAACGCAGCCAGCAGCTTACGGGTATACGGATGTTTGGGTTGGTTAAAAAACTCGGAGCTGATACCGGTTTCGACGATTTTACCCTGCTGCATGACCGCAACCCTATCTGCGATACTGGAAACCAGCGCCAAGTCATGGCTGATCAGCCACAAGGCCATGCCGGTCTGTAGCTGGATAGCTTTCAGCAACGCCAGTATTTGCGCCTGTATCGTCACATCCAAAGACGTGGTCGGTTCATCGGCGATCAGTAAATCCGGCTTGCCGGCCAATGCGATGGCTATCATCACCCGTTGCCGCTGGCCACCCGAAAGCTGGTGCGGATAGTCTTTTATGCGCTGTTGCGGTTCGGGTAGCTCAACTTGACTCAATAATTCCAGTGCCCGCTGTTTAACTGCGTCCCTGGGTAAATTGAAATGAAGCTTGATAACTTCTTCGATCTGGCGGCCAACCGTCATCACCGGATTCAACGACGACATCGGGTCCTGAAAAATAAAGCCAATGCGCTTGCCACGCATTTTGCACAACTCAAATTCCGAGCGGTTTAACAAGTCCTCGCCTAGCAGACTGATGACGTTGGCCTTAAGTCTTGCATTGTTAGGCAATAATCTTAGCACCGACAATGCGGTGATCGACTTGCCGGAGCCGGATTCTCCGACCAACGCAAACGTTTCACCGGCATAGATTTTGAAACTGATGTCATCGACGACTTTCTGCCCTTGGTTAAAGCCGACACTAAGGTGTTCAACGACCAATATCGGATTATTCATTGCCGCTACGCCTCGGATCAAAAGCATCCTGTACCACGTCGGCAAACAGATTGGCAGCCAGCACCAGCGCGAACATGAACGCAAAGGCAGCCGTCAGCGACCACCACACGATAGGCTCACGCGCCATTTCCAGCCGCGCGCCGTTAATCATATTGCCCCAACTGTAACTGGCAGGGTCGACGCCAATATTAATATAAGACAATACCGCCTCGGCCAGCACCAGGGAGCTAAAATCCAGCACCACAGAGATCAATACGATGTGCATTACATTGGGCAGGATATGGCGCAGCAAAATTGCACCTTGTTTGACGCCTAACGCTGAGGCGGCCTGCACGTATTCCATTTCCCTGAGCTTTAGGGTTTCCGCCCTTAATAATCGACACAAGCCAGTCCAACTGGTCACACCAAGAATCATGCATAGAAAAAGCAGCCGCATATCGGATCTGACGATAACGCTGGTAAAAGCCGCTTCGTGATTGGCCATGTACACCTGAACCATCAGGATCGACGCGGCAATCAGCAACACGCCGGGGATAGAACTGAGTGTGGTGTAAATATATTGAATGATGTCATCTACCCAGCCGCGAAAAAATCCGGCCAGAATGCCGAAGATGAGCGCCATCGGCAGCATGATTAAGGTAGTTAAGGTGCCGATAACCAGACCGGTGCGTATGCTTTTTACGGCCTGATAAAAGACATCTTCGCCAACTTTGTCGGTGCCGAAAACGTGGTAATAGGCGGACAGATGGATCAGGGCGGCGGCTAGCGGCACGACAATTAACAGGACTTGCCAGATAGCCTTGGCGCTGGCCTTATCTGCCCCTCGCGCCGCTAGAACCCTTTGACAATGCTCTGGACGGGCTGCATTCCCACGCCGAAGCAGGGAAATGGTTAGCAACAATCCCATCAACCCGAGGCCTTGTACAAGACCATAAGCTGCTTTTTGCAGAATATCAGGCATAAGCTGGGTCTCGGGAGCCTCCAGATGACTGCCACCGAATTCCAGTCGTGGATAACCCCATTGCATAGAACCATCGGACTGCATCATCATTTCCTTGCTGTACAATGTAGTCGCGAAAGGCGCGGAATAAGTTTTTTCGCCATGTTCCCGTAGCGGCGCCGCAAAGGCATCCAATAGACTGATAATCTCGTTTTTTTTGTCATCTTCAGGTTTAAAATGCACCGAATCAAGCAAACCGATCAGCACAAAAAACAATAATACCACCAAAGACACCATGCCGATTTTACTATTGCCTATTTGTTGCAGTGGCCGTTTGATGTGTTCCTTGCCGCGCAGATACCAGCCCAGTGCCAGCATCACCACAATCAGTAAATAGATCAGTGCGTCTGTCCATAACACCACCATTACGACAACCTCACGCGCGGATCAACCAGGGTGTAGGAAATATCGGTCAACAATAAGCCGATCACATAGAGCACCGAGCCCAAGAAAACCATCGCGCGAACAATAGCGAAGTCCTGACTGTTGATCGCATCTATCGTATAACTGCCCAAGCCGGGGATACTAAAGAACGACTCCATGATTAAACTGCCCATGAATAACAGCGGCAACACCACTACAACGCCGGTCAAAATGGGAATCATCGCATTCGGCAGCACATGCCGGAACAGGGTTTGGGTTTCGCTAAGGCCCTTGGCTCTTGCGGTGCGCACATAATCCTTTTCAACTTCTTCCAAAAACAGGGTTCGATACCAACGCACCCCTGAACCTATGCCCGAAAACACGCCAATCAGCACCGGCAGGATCAAGAATTTAATCGCCTCAAGGCCGTCGTCATAGCCAGAAATAGGCACCAGCCTTAATTCTTTACCTATCAAAAACTGCCCACCGATGATATAAAACAACGAAGAAACCGACATCAAAATCACGCACAGCACGATGCCTGCCTGCTCCAGATAACTGTTGCGAAACAGCACCATCATCAAGGCACAACAAATATTCACCAACAAGCCAATCAGCAAGGTCGGCAAGGCCACCGCCAGACTGGGCCAGGCGCGCTCTTTAATGTCCGCGCCGATATTCCTGCCGCTATCGGAAATGCCGAAACGTAACAAAAACAGGCCTACCGATTTTTGATAAAAAATGGTGTCGGCTATTTTATTTTTGCCTTCCGCAGCACTATTCCACAGCAGCGGCACATCGTAGCCATGCTGCTGTTTCCAGTTGGAGATAGCCTGCTCGGTAACGTGTTTTTGGCCCAGCTGCATACGCGCCATATCGTCCGGGCTGTTAACGACGAAAAACAACACGAAGGTTAAGATATTAACGCCCAGTAATAACGGCAGACTGTATAAAAGTCGCCTAATTATATATTGAATCATCGCCTGGTCTCCCTGGTCCTTCGTCTATAAGCCTTAAGCGCCGGCATCATCATCGCTACAAACACCGCAACACCCAATACCAAGGGCCAGAACACTGGCTTGTTCCATTCCTGCCTTTTTAAATCTCGCTCGGCAATATCGATACGGGTATATTTAAGCTGGTTATTGGCCATCAGATTCGGTTTAATATTTTTATACCAGCCATGAAACAATGAAAAATTCTTCGGGTGAAAGCCAAAAACCCAAGGCGAGTCACGGCGCACGATATCCTGCAATTGCTGAATAATCTGGTAGCGTTGCTCACCGTTATCCATGTTGCGCATTTTCTCGAATAAACGGTCGAATTCAGGACTATGATAATTTGCCGCATTTTCACCGCCGTACTGTACTTTGGAATTTGCGCCGTACAGCAAGAAAAAGAAGTTTTCGGGATCCGGATAATCGGCGTTCCAGCCCCAAACAAACAGCTGAGCATTGCCAGTACGCATTTTTTCCTGGAAACGATTGTAGTCGGTGGCCCGAACTACCAGCTTTATGCCCAACTTTTCAAATTGCTTTCGATACCAGTTCATCCTAGGCCGGTCATCTACACTGGTGGACGTGGTATCAAAATACAAAATCAGCGCTTCGTTGGTTTTTGAATCTATGCCATTGCCATAACCCGCTTCACTCAGTAGTTGCTTCGCTACAGCGATATTTTTACGTTGCGCCCTGCCGTCCTGCCACTCGTACACATAAGGGTTTATACCGGACTTATCATCAAAGCCGTAAATACCCGGCGGCAAAACTCCTTGCGCAACAACGCCGCGTCCGTTCATGAAAATAGAGATGAACTCTTCATAATCGACCGCGATCGCGATCGCTTGCCGCAATTTTCGACTCTGCTCGGTAATACCGCCAACGGTAGTATCCAGCATATTAAAGCCCAGATAAAAACTGGATGTCGTGACTGCAGTTTGCAGCTGTATGCCTTTTTCCAGCATCGACGGTGTCAGCGCCACGCCGCCGCTACCGGTAAACTGTATGGCCTGATCGAAGCTGTCCGAGGCTATGCCCGACGCGTCGTAATAACCTTGCAAAAATTTGGTCCAGTAGGGGATAGCTTCCTTTTCCAGCATAAACACCACTTTATCGATAAACGGCAACTGTTTTCCGGCATCAACAAGCAGGTGTTTTTTCTGGTCTTCATACTCGCCTTCGGTCGGATAGGTTTCGAGATGAAACAGCGGGTTTTTAAGAAGGATCATGCGTCGGTTAGGATTATTTTCCGCCATCAGATAAGGCCCGGTACCAATCGGAAACCAGTCCAGCGTAATATTTTTGTCGGCCAGTCCTGGCTGATCATAAAATTGATCAGCTTCCCAGGGCATCGGCGAGAAAAACGGCATAGCCAACCAGTAGATAAACTGAGGATATTTGCCTTTAATGCGGATGCGATATTGATACCGACTGAGCGCTGTAACACCGTCCATCGGCAAGTCCTTAAGCCCCGTCTTGGGCTTATCTTTGACCTGTTTGGCGTATTCGTCAAAGCCGACAATATAATTTTTCATGATTTCGGCTATCGGCGACTGCATTTTTGGATGCGCCAGACGTTTGATCTGATAAACATAATCCTCGGCAGTCAGTTCACGCGAACCGGTATTTTTAATATCATTAAGCGATCTAACCGCATCGATTTGCGCCGGGTTTAACTGATGATATTGATAGTCGCCCTCGGCGGCCTTAGCCAGTGCGGGGTGCGGCTGATAGCGAATACCGGGCTTAATTTCGATAATATAATCGGTGAACGCTATATCGCCATCCTTTATGCCCTGCCCCAGTTTTTCGCCTCGCGGGTTCAGATAGACAACCTCCGGCATACGGGTAGCCGTTAGCGGCACCACCTGATAAGGTCTTTTCAGATAATGATATTGAAACGGCGGCTCGTAAATCTGTGCGATAAAAGCATATTCATTGGAACTGTAGGCTACAGCAGGATCCAAATGTTTGGGCCGCTCTGAAAATGACTCATACAAAACGGTCTGTTTGCCTTCGTCTTCGGTATAAGGGTTGTTCAGTTGTAATATTCCCTCGCCTGCGCAGGAAAATGAGACCACAGAAAACAGCAAAACTAATACGTGAACTTTACAGGTTTTAATCTTCATACGATTACAGGCAATTAGGAACTAGAGCAATGCTTGAAGCAGCGGAGCGACGTGCCGACAACAAAAGACTGGACATCAATATATAGGTCATAGATACTTGAATTTTTATTATAACAACAAAAACACCAGGAGATGGTAATGGGTTTTATGCAGGGCAAACGGGTCTTGATTGTGGGTTTAGCCAGTAATCGTTCTATTGCATGGGGTATTGCCCAAGCCATGCACCGCGAAGGCGCTGAATTAGCTTTTACGTTCCAAAATGAAAAGTTGCAAAGTCGTGTCGAAGACATGGCTGAAAAATGTAATTCCAGTATTACCCTTGAATGCGACGTTAGCATTGATGAGCATATCGACACGGTATTTAACAAACTGGCCGAACACTGGGATGGTTTGGATTGCATTGTACATTCAGTGGCTTACGCACCCCGCGATGCGCTGAATGGTGATTACGTTGATGTCACTAGCCGCGAAAACTTTAGAATTGCTCACGATGTCAGTTCGTACAGTTTTACAGCATTAGCAAAAGCCGGACGCGCGATGATGGCAGGTCGCAACGGCTCATTGTTAACCCTGACTTATTTAGGTGCCGACCGAGCGATTCCTAATTACAACGTGATGGGTGTAGCCAAAGCCAGTCTTGAAGCCAATGTGCGTTATATGGCTGTAGCTTTAGGTGCCGAAGGTACGCGCGTTAATGCAATTTCAGCCGGTCCTATCAGAACGCTTGCCGCTTCGGGCATTAATGATTTTAAAGCCATGCTCAACAAGGCCGCCGACACATCGCCATTAAAGAAAAACGTAACCATCGAGGAAGTCGGGAATGCTGCGGCTTTTATGTGTTCCGACCTGGCATCGGGCATTACCGGTGAAATTACTTTTGTGGATTGCGGCTATAACATTGCCGGCTTAGCCTCTTCTTAAAGCTAAAATTTTGATCAAAAAAAAGGGAGCTTTAAGCTCCCTTTTTTATTTCCGGCTTGAAGTTTACTTAGGTGCTTTCACCGATATGTCTGCCTCTGCCTGCAAACTATTTATCAACGCATTGAATTCAGCCTGACCAAAAGCTTTGGCAATATTCTTAGTCGCCAATTCCTGTTGCTTTTTATCATCCTCAGTCATTACGCCTGCTGTTACTTTGGCCAGACTAACCACCACTAGCTCACCTGCAGGTAATTCAGCAATAAAAACACCCGGCTTACCGCCAACAGGTTTAGCTGCCTTAAAGATAGCTTGACTCAGCTGCACGGGCACATCACTCTTACTACGCGTTAATCCGGTCACTGTCTTTATTTGCAGCTTATTTTCCGCAGCAACAGCTTGTATGGACTCCCCTGCCTGCAATTTAGCCTTGATCTGCCGAGCTGTTTCGACAGCCTGTAGCTTAGCCTTATCCGCCTGCAATAACGCAACTATATCCTGCTTAACATCTTTTAACTCTCTCGCAGCAACAGCCTTGTGCTCCAACAGCCGCAATACTACCAGGCGATCAGTGCCCAATTCTATTGGCGTACTGTTGTTACCTTTAAGAACTTCTTCGGTAAAAGAGGCATTACGAATTTTTTCGTCAGC
>CANNNN010000135.1 GCA_947506075.1 Methylococcaceae bacterium | reverse complement strand
TTTAAAAGCACCGAAGAATTGAAAACAAAAATCATGGCGTTCATTGATTATTTTAACAACACGATGGCTAAGCCGTTTAAGTGGACTTATCAAGGCAAAGTTATGGTTGCCTGAATTTGATCACGAACTTCCGGTTTGTTGTACTAGTGCAGGCATAGCCAATTTTCTCAGTGGAAAAGGCACCATAATAATGCGTTAAGCGCCATTAGGATGCACTGCTTCTGGAGCTTAGAAACTTATGTTTCCTTGCAGCCATATTTTTTGGGTATCAGTATTAGAAAAAGTGTCTGGGCGACTGTAGTTTTCGGCGCTGTAATAAGCGTATTTAGCTAACAACGAATAATGCTTGCCGAATTTCTTAAGCGCGGAGATATTCCATTCGTCTCCGTAAGGGAGTTTCCCGGTATCGTCTGTATATTGATGGTAAGTCCCTGTTAATATAACGTCACCTCTATCCAAAGTGCTAACAACGGTGCCGAATACATCACGGATACCATTTACAGGCGTAGTCAAGAATAAGTCCGCCCAACCCTGAAAAGCATGGTTGGTTCCCAACGGCGTATCAAAGGTTGTATTGGCACCTTTGCCGCCCAGCTGTTCCATCGCGCCCTGAAAGGTTAAGTTATAGGCCGTAAAGCCGCCCATCACATTGTATCGGTCGGCATCATAGCGGGTCGTACCGTGGCCATAATCTTCCTGATGACTGTATTCAGCCGTATAAACCAGACCGTAGTTATCGCTGAGTTTCAACGTGTCTCCCGGTTTATGATAATTGTTCATCCGCAAACCATAGGTCTGGCTGGATTTTTGATAATTTTCCCGCTCTGTATAATCCAGCCAGTAACCGTAACCGACCAGATTGCCGTAATCGCCGACCTTATAATTGACGTTCAGAATCGGGGCTTCGATGATTTCGGTCGTGGAAGTGAAGGTGTTTACGTTGCCGATATAGCCCGCGTTGACAACCAGACCGAACAGCTGTTGATTGGTGTGGGTGACCAGCACCGAATCAAACGTCGTTTCCATCTGCCGCCAGCCGACGTTGCCGATAAAGCGGTCGTCATCGAACTTGATGCGTTGACGCCCGCCTTTGATCACCGTATCGGGAATGCCGGAATAGCTGAGCCATATCTGATTCAGTTCGCTTTTTTCAGGGTCGGCAACGGTTGAATATTGGTTGTAGCCATTACGGTTACTGTTGTAATCATCCATCATCGCAAGATTGCCTTCGAATTCGGCAAACCCCTGTATGCCATGAAATACCGGTGACAGCAAACCTGCACGCAAGCGTGAGGTGACCGCGTTAGCAGTTTCTGGAAACTTGCCATTGCCGGGTCCGCTTGTTGGTTTAGCGCCTTTATCCTGATTGTCGTTTTCCCAGCGGGTGTTCAAGTCAAACTTGACCGCCCCGTTTTTACCGTAATGGTAGAAATTAAGCGCATCTTCTACATCCTGGGTCAGACCGGCAAAAGCCGAGCCACTTGCTACCGATAAGGCCAGCAGTGAGGCGGATGATAAACAGCGTTTGGTGTTTTTCTGCGGCATAAAGCCTCCTGATTGTGGTTTAAAATTGTTAATGGCTATGGTCACATTCGGTCAGAAAGCTCAAGATGCTTTCCCGGTACTTGTAATAATCCGGATGTGCAAGCAAAGCTTTACGGCTGCGCGGTCTGGGCAAATCAATTTCTTCTATTTTGCCGATTTTGGCATGCGGGCCGTTGGTCATCATCACCACTCTATCCGCCAGCAAAATGGCCTCGTCGACATCATGGGTGACCACGATCGCGGTGACCTGGGTTCTGTCCCAGACTTCCATCAACACTTCCTGCAATTCCCAGCGGGTCAACGAATCCAGCATGCCGAACGGCTCATCCAGCAACAGCAGTTTGGGCGATAAGGCAAAAGCGCGGGCAATACCGACCCGCTGGCGCATGCCGTTGGACATATCGCCGGCTTTTTTGCGCAGCGAGTCGCCCAAGCCGACGCGGGCTAAATAATAGCCGACGATGTCCTCCCGCTCTGCTTTGGAGGCATGCGGATAGACTTTATCGACACCCAACATTACGTTTTCAAACGCGGTCAGCCAGGGAAACAAGCTGGGGGCTTGAAACACCACGCCGCGATCGGGACCTGCGCTGTCAATTTCCTTGTTGTCCAGGATAATGACTCCTTCGGAGACGCTGTTTAAGCCGGCTGTCATCGATAACACCGTGGATTTTCCGCAGCCGGAATGGCCGATGATAGAGATGAATTCGCCTTTTTTCATTTTCAGGTCGAAACCGTCCACGACCTTGACCGAGCTGTTGCCGTCAGGCGTGGGATAGATTTTTGACAGCTTTGAAAACTCAAGGTAACGGGGGCGGGCTACGTTTTCCGGCAGTACTGGTAAAGCACGATTCCAGTCAGCGTCGGTGTTAGGCTTTATTTTGGGCAGAACAATTTTATCCTGGGCCTGGCCCAGGTTTTTTTCTATGCCGATGTCCATTAAATATCGGGTGATTTCGGCACGTAAGCGTTTAAATTCGGGGTTATGGTTTAACGCGGTTCTATCCCTTGGCCGCTCAAGATTGATAACAAAATCTGGGCCGAAGGTCGCATCGGGACCGGGATTAAGCGGAATAACCCGATCCGCCATGTAGATCGCCTCATCGACATCGTTGGTGATTAAAATAACAGTTTTCTTTTCCTGCTCCCAGATATGCAGAATTTCATCCTGCAAGTTACCCCGCGTCAACGCATCCAGCGCACTGAGAGGTTCGTCGAGCAGTAAAATGTCGGGACTGGCGGCCAAGGCACGGGCGACATTGACCCGTTGGCGCATGCCGCCTGATAGTTCGGCAGGCTTTTTGTCCATCGCCGCGCCCAGATTTACCATCCTGACGTATTTTTCGGTATGTGCACGGCGCTGCTTCTCAGGCCAGTCTTTAAAAATCTGATCGACGGCCAGTGCGACGTTTTCAAACACCGTCAGCCAAGGCATCAGCGAATAGTTCTGAAAGACCACGCCGCGATCCGGTCCCGGCGCGGTAATCGGTAAGCCTTGTTTGAGCACCTCGCCGCTGTCGGCCTGAATTAGGCCTGCTATCGTTGAAATCAGCGTGGTTTTGCCGCTGCCGGAAAAACCGACTATCGCGACGAACTCGCCTTCCTTGATGCTCAGGTTGATGTTGTTCAATATCGAGGTTGCGCCATAGCTTTTACAGACCGATTTTAATTCCAGCAAAGGCTGAAAGGCATCGTTTGATGGCGCAGGCGGCTTGCTCTGGGCAGGTTTGCGCACAGTGCTAATATTTACGACGGACATAACGACTCCTGGTTAAAGTGTTCTACCGAACGAGAAGATATTTTGTAAGGAGTGCATGATGCGATCCAGCGCAAAGCCTATCAGTCCTATCGTAAATACCGCGACCATGATACGACCCAGGGAGTTGGAGCTACCGTTCTGAAATTCATCCCAGACGAATTTGCCCAGGCCCGGATTTTGCGCGAGCATTTCCGCCGCGATCAGCACCATCCAGCCCACGCCCAGCGACAAACGCATGCCGGTAAAAATATAGGGCAAGGCGGACGGCAGGATGATTTTCTTGATCTGGGTGCTCCAGCTAAGCCGCAACACCTTACCGACATTGATCAGATCCTTGTCTATCGAGGACACGCCAACGGCGGTGTTGATCAGCGTCGGCCACAGCGAACACAGGGTGACGGTAATCGCGGAGGTCAAAAATGACTTTTCAAACCAGGCGTCATCACCGGTTACATAAAGCGCGCTGACCACCAGCGTGACGATAGGCAGCCAGGCCAACGGTGAAACCGGCTTGAAAATCTGGATCAGCGGATTGATTGCGGTATTGAAGAGTGGATTCATTCCGCACAGCAAGCCGAGCGGTACCGCGACCAGGGTGGCAATCACAAAACCGGCAAACACCGTGTACAGACTGGTGCTTATCTTGTCCAGATAAGTGGCCTGGCCGTTATAGGGACGAACTTTGATTTCAGCTTCTGGGTCTTCAGCATGTTTTTTCTCGTTGCGTACTTGCTGGCGCTGGTAATACTCGGTTTCTTTAGCGCGTTCGGCAAAATGATCATCGAGCAGACCTGAGGCTTCATGCCATACAGCGGCAGGGCCGGGAATGGCGCCCAGACTGGTGTTGACCTTGGATGCGGAAAAACTCCACAGACCCAGAAAGATCATAAAAGCGAATATCGGCACGCCCATGATCAGCCACAGTTGCTTGATTTGCAGTGAGGGATTTTCACCGGCGGCTATTTTCACCAGCGGAACAAACCAGGTCAGCCCTGTTATGTTTAAAAATTTGATCAGTCGCTTGTGCATAGTCGGTACCTTTGAAACAGGTGGAAAATCAGATAAAGGTTAAAAAAGGGCGCATCCCTGCACCAAAGCAACATCCGTTGTTTAGAGGGGCACTTACACTTTCGCTAACTTAAAGTGCTTGATAGCCGGCGTCGGCAGGCGAGACCACCGAAATAAATACCAAGGGTTCGGGCTTGTCGTTAAATACTCCATGGACTTCGCCGCTATGGGCTACGATGACATCGCCCTTGCTTATCGGTCGGGTTGTTCCAATGTTGTCCAGATAATAGTGACCCTCGCCTGCTAATAGGGTCCAGGTATCCTGTCCCTGCGGGTGTACATGCAGCGGGATTTTTTGCCCCTGTTTAATGTGCCAGGCCACTACCACGGCATCTTTAGACTGGGTAATGACCGAACGTATGGGCTCACCGTCAGTCGCTTGAAAAAAATCGGCACTACGGAATATTCTCGACGTTGTCATGATTTCTTCCTTGGTCGGTAAGAATTCTAGTCGCGACTAGAACAAGAACACCGGAGCGTGGGAACAAAACTAGTCAACCACCTGGCCGCCGACCACTTTTTGCTTACCCTTAAGGCCGATTGCAAATTTGGCCAGATAGTCATTGGGCTTGCTGGCGTCGAAAGTCACGCCATCGATGAAGTCAGCGCTGGGCGCTTTAATGCCGGTTTCATTGTCAGCCGGAAAGTCGGTGGCTTTGGCTTTGCCTTCGGCAATCAGTGCCTTGGCCGCCGCCATGTAAACATCAGGACGGTAAACCTGTTTGGCGATTTCGCTATACCAGGCATCGGTTTTATATTCGTTGATTTGTCCCCAGCGGCGCATTTGGGTCAGGCTCCAGATCGCATCACTGTAATAAGGGTAAGAGCCGTTATGACGGAAGAACACGTTGAAATCGGGCAAGTCACGCTTGTCACCTTTTTCATATTCAAAGCTGCCGTTCATGCTATTGGCTAGGACTTCATAATCGGCGCCGACATATTGTTTTTGCGACAACATTTCCACGCCTTCATTACGATTTTTGTTGCTCTCCGCATCCAGCCACATTGAGGCGCGGATCAAAGCTTTAATAACCGCTTTATGTGTATTGGGGTTTTTGTCGGCCCAGGCCTTGTTCACACCGAAGATTTTTTCAGCGCTGTTTTTCATCAACTCGTAATCACTGATGACCGGCACACCGATGCCCTTAAATACGGCCTGTTGGTTCCAAGGTTCACCGACGCAGTAGCCGACTATCGTGCCCGAGTCCATCGTCGACGGCATTTGTGGGGGAGGCGTTACTGACAGCATCGCTTCGGCATCAATCTGGCCAGATGTGTCTTGAGGGGCAGCATAATAGCCAGGCTTGATGCCGCCGGCTGCCAGCCAGTAACGCAACTTCATGTTGTGGGTACCAACAGGGAAGGTCATCGCCATGTTGAAGGGTTTACCCGCCGCTTTGTATTTTTCCAGCAGCGGTTTTAAGGTGTCTGCTTTAATAGGATGTACCAGTTTGCCGTCTTTAACCGGAATCTGTGGCTTCATTTGTTTCCAGACTTCGTTGGAGACGGTAATCGCATCGCCATTCAAAGTCAGCGTGAACGCGCTGACAATGTCGGCCTTGGTGCCGTAACCTATCGCTGTGCCAAACGGCAGGGTCGCCAGCATGTGCGCACCATCCAGTTCGCCGCTAACCACACGGTCCAATAGTACCTTCCAGTTGGCTTGCGCTTCCAGTTGTACCGAAAGCCCTTCGTCTTCGAAATAGCCTTTTTCCAACGCGACTGCCAACGGCGCCATATCGGTCAGCTTGATAAAACCCAGCTTTAAACTTTCTTTTTCCAGTTTTTCCGCCACAAAGGCATTGGGTGCAAAGGCTAGGATGGCTACGGTGGTCAGCACCGTAAGCCGGTGTTTACTGGTAAATTGTCCGGTTTGTTTCATAGTAACCTCAGCAAGTTTGAAAAATCAGCAAAAAAAAAGCGCCACCCTACGGAATGCATAATGTATTCAGTAAGATAGACGCCTTTGTCTGTTTGGGTTCGCCATTGATCCCGGATTTTTTAGTGCTCCGTCGTTGGAGCCCCTGCATTAGTTAAAGCAATTCTTGCGCCAAAGTTTATAAATAATTATTTTGCAGGTTTAAGCCAAGAAATATAATAAGTTAGAGAGAACTGAGAAAAGTTCGGCTTGTTTATATTTAGCGTTGCCCGCATCGCAACTGTGCGTTTAGCTACCAGCTTGCACCAAAAGTGAATGTGCTGACACCCGTCTCCACCGAATATCAAACCTAATTAGTTATTCGTTATGGATGTAGGTCAAAACACACGTATATTTTAAGCCCAACTGGAAGAGGGGTTTATTAGTTGTAGCCAATCGTCCCAGTTATCGAACGGCCTTTAAATTTCACAAAGGCCATTACCAGATGTAAGTGCTTAGTTACCGCTTAGTTACCCGTTATCAAAATTTTTCCAAAAAAAAACCCAAGTGTTTAGACTTGGGTTTTTGATTTAAGAGCTTGGCAATTCCCTACTTTCACATGGCAAACTGCCACACTATCA
>CANNNN010000134.1 GCA_947506075.1 Methylococcaceae bacterium | reverse complement strand
TTTAAAAGCACCGAAGAATTGAAAACAAAAATCATGGCGTTCATTGATTATTTTAACAACACGATGGCTAAGCCGTTTAAGTGGACTTATCAAGGCAAAGTTATGGTTGCCTGAATTTGATCACGAACTTCCGGTTTGTTGTACTAGACCTGTTAAAGTCAGGAGCTCTTTAATTATTAAATGGAAAATAGTCATGCCTGATTATAAAAAATACCAGTGCGGCGTTTGCGGTCATATCTATGATGAAGCGATAGGCGATCCAGATTCCGGCCTTGCACCGGGCACTTTATGGGATGATATACCCGATGATTGGCGCTGTCCCGAATGCGGCGTAGAAAAAGACGACTTCGATTTAATGGCCTAATCAGTCCTTAACGGGAGGCAGCATGCAGATTGTTATAATTGGTTCCGGTGTGGCCGGTGTCAGCTTTGCCGAGAAATACCGTACTTTATCAGCCGATGACGATGACATCACGCTGGTAACCCGGGAACATGACGGCTATTATTCGCGGCCGCTGCTGTCCCGTGGTTTCACCAAGGACGACATTGAACAATCCATCATCCTGAAGCCGTTTGAACAACTTCGCGAAAATGGTATTGATGTGCTGTGCGGCGTCTTTGTAACGGCCATCAATCGCGTCGAAAAAATTATAGCGATCAACGGTTCCTGTCAGGAAAAAGAACTTCATTACGATATACTGGTGCTTGCGCAGGGCTCTTCAGCCTTCATTCCGCCACCGTTCAGACCTTATACTGAGCTATTTTATTGCCTGAACAGTCTGGCCGATTTGAAAGTCTTGCGCAAATTCCGGCGCGAGCGGTTAAATCAAAACCAACAGCCTAGCTGGGCGATAGTCGGCGGCGGCTTAATCGGTTGCGAAGTGGCGTCCGATCTGGCGGTGACAGGCGATAATGTTACCCTGTTTCATGCGATGGATAGATTAATGGAACGTCAACTGGCGCCCGAAGATTCGGCTTTATTGCTTAAAGTGCTGCAAAATTCCGGCATCAAGGTGTTGTTAAATCAGGCAGTTCAAGAGTTTATCAAGGAAGAGGACAAGGTCTGCGTAAGAACCGAGGTGACCGCAGAGTTTGACGGCTTGATCGTCGCCTGCGGCTTTAAGCCACGCACCGAGTTGGCCGAACTCGCCGGCCTGGAAACAGGCCGAGGCATCAAGGTTAATCAGCATTTGCAGACCAGCGACGAGTCCATTTACGCGTTGGGCGATGTGGCCGAGTTACCGAATGGAAAACTCTACGCCTTTGTTTTACCGATACGGAATCAGGCTGTGTGGCTGGCGGAATTCCTGACGGGACAAAGACAGGATGCCTGGACGCACCCGGTTTTTACTACCAAAGCCAAAGTGCATGGTTTTGACGCAGTTCATCCGTATAATGTTTGAGATTGAGATTGAGACTATTCAGTACAATAGAACAAGGATGACTCGAATCTGACGGATTTTTAAAAGTTGAAGCCGAGTTCATAGTGCGCTTTCAATCTGTGTCTATCCGCGTTAGCCGTGTTCTATATTTTTTATGCAATTACAAAACATGACCAAAAATCGTTATTCTGACGAAGACTGTGCCGCCGTCTATCGCGCCATCTATCAGCGTCGTGACATGCGTCATTTTTTGCCCGACCCGATAGCTCCCGAACAGTTACTCCGCCTCCTGAATGCCGCGCATCACGCGCCCAGCGTCGGTTTTATGCAGCCGTGGCGGTTTGTGCGCATCAGCTGCCCGGATCTTAAAGTAGCGATACACGCACTGGTTGAACAAGAACGCCTGCTGACCGCCCAAGCTTTAAACGAACGCGAAGACGAGTTTATGCGGCTGAAAGTGGAAGGCATACTCGAATGCCCGGAACTGCTGATTGCCGCGTTATCCGAGCAGCGGGAACAGCATGTTTTCGGCCGTCGCACCCTGCCGGAAATGGATCTGGCCTCTTTAGCCTGCGCGATACAAAACATGTGGCTGGCGGGTCGAGCCGAAGGCATAGGCCTGGGCTGGGTGTCGATGTTTGAACCGGAAGCCTTAAAAACCTTGTTACAGATGCCCGAAGGCAGCCAGCCGTTCGCAGTTTTATGCCTGGGACATGTCGCTGAATTTTACGACAAACCGATGCTGGAGCAACAGCACTGGGCCGATCGTAAAGACCTTAAAGACTTATTATTTGAAAACGTTTGGAATACGCCGTGCCGCTAGATTTCGTGATCGCTCCCTTGTCCTCCACTCTTAACGCTGATTTACAAAATAAAATCGATCAGAAAACCAAACCACTGGGTTCATTGGGCCAACTGGAAGCGCTGGCACTACAGATTGGTTTGTGTCAAAACAGCCTTAGCCCAACATTAAACAAACCGTGCATCCTTATTTTTGCCGGAGATCACGGCATCGTTGAGGCCGGAGTCAGCGCTTATCCGCAAGCCGTTACCGCGCAAATGGTCGCCAATTTTTTATCCGGCGGCGCGGCGATCAGCGTCTTTGCCCGGCAACATAATATAGAATTATTGATCGTCGATGCCGGGGTTAATGCGGACTTAAACAGCCATCCCAAACTCATAGCTGCAAAAATAGGCAAAGGCACACGAAACTTTTTAATCTCTCCCGCGATGACTTTAGCTGAATGTGGCTTAGCCCTGAAAGCCGGTTCTGAACTGATTTTTCAGCAATATCAAAAGGGCTGCAACTGCATAGGTTTTGGCGAAATGGGCATAGGCAATACCTCATCCGCCGCGTTGCTGATGCATAGTTTGACACATCTGCCCTTAGCGCAGTGCGTTGGACGTGGCACCGGTTTAAACGATAGTCAATTGCAAAACAAGCTGGATGTATTGCAGCAGGCGTTCATCCGGCATCAAAACTTAACCAAGCCTTTGGACATACTGGCCGCTGTTGGCGGCTTTGAAATCGCGATGATGGTCGGTGCCTTCCTGAAAGCCGCCGAACTGGGCATGCTTATTTTGGTCGATGGTTTTATTGCCGGTGCCGCGCTGTTAGTCGCTTACAGGCTTCATCCTCAGGTGCTCGATTATTGCGTGTTCAGCCATGTTTCCAGCGAACAGGGCCATCAGGCTTTATTGCAGCAGTTCAATGCAAAACCGTTGCTGAATCTGGAATTGCGCTTGGGCGAAGGTTCCGGTATTGCGCTGGCCTACCCGCTGCTGCAATCGGCGCTGCTGTTTTTAAACGAGATGGCGACCTTTGCAGAGGCTGGTGTTGATTGTTAAAACCATTCCTGCTAGCCCTCAGCTTTTACACGCGCCTGCCAGTTCCACAATCACTGGATTATCGACAGTTACCTCAGTCCGCAGTGTATTTGCCACTGATCGGCTGGCTGGTTGGCGGCAGTTGCGCTTTAATGTTCTATCTGGCTGATTGGCTTTGGCCGCAGACTGTTGCGGTGATCCTGGCACTAAGCACCGGCATTTTATTGACCGGCGCCTTGCACGAAGACGGTTTTGCCGATGTCTGTGACGGCTTTGGCGGCGGCATGAACAAGCAGCGCATCCTGGAGATCATGAAAGATTCCCAGGTCGGGGTCTACGGACTGCTCGGGCTACTGTTAATGTTGCTGTTAAAGATCAGCCTGCTGAATTCCTTACCTGCCGTTGCCGTGCCTTTAGTTCTGCTCTCCGGGCACAGTCTGAGCCGCTGGTCGCCATTATTACTGATGAAGGGTTATAATTATGCACGGGAACAGCACAGCAAAGCCTCCGGAGCGGTTTACCAACCTGATTTTACAGAGCTTGCTTTCGCAACTATTATCGCGTCGCTGCCATTGGCCTTGTTGCCAGCCTTGTGTGTACTGACTGTTATTCCGGTACTGCTAGTCACCCTAGTGCTGGGACGTTACTTTCACCGCCATATCGGCGGCTATACCGGCGATTGCCTGGGCGCAAGCCAGCAGGTTGCCGAAACTGTTTTTTATTTAAGCGTGAGTGCCTTATGGATATTTATTTAATTCGTCACACCCAAACCGCTTCCGATCCGGGGCTATGTTACGGTCAAAGCGATATTGCGCTGGCGGCCAGTTTTGCTGAGGAAATGGCGGCGGTGCATGACAAACTGCCGGAATTTGACGAGGACTGCCTGGTTTTTAGCAGTCCCTTAACCCGCTGTTTGCAATTGGCCCAGACTTTTTCAGACACAGTGACCACCGATCAGCGCTTGCAGGAGCTGAATTTTGGCGATTGGGAAGGTCAACGTTTTGACGCTATTGATTCCGAGGTCTTGCAGCATTGGACCGACAACTTTGTAACTGCCGCACCGCCAAACGGCGAAAACTTTGAAGATTTATATCAGCGTGCAGCCGAGTTCTGGCAGGAGTTATTAGCCTCGGCAACTGCTCCATGCGTTGCTCTACCTCCCGCATCCGTGCAGTCGTCGAAAGCAAAGCAGGTTTTGATCATAACTCATGCAGGCGTCATTCGTGCGTTGCTGGCGAATGCTTTAAATCTGCCGCTAGCCAATTCCTTTCAACTGCGGATAGATTCGGGTTCCGCGCATAAGCTGCGTTTAGCTGACGATTACCTTTACATCGAATATATCAATTTGTAATGAACCACGGCGGTAATATTTATCAGTTTGCTAAGCGTATCGGTTGCCTGCCGGAACAGGTGCTGGATTTTTCGGCCAACATCAATCCTAAACAGGCGGTAAATTTAAGTTGCCTGCAAGATGCTCAGCTTACACCGTATGCCGACCCTGATTATAGCTTGCTAAAGCAGGCGATCAGCCAACGCTATCCGGTTGCTTGTGGCGTTGATATTGAAGTATTTAACGGCGCCAGCGCGGCTATTTTCGCGCTGCTGCGGAGCATGCAGCCCAAAGATCTGGTTTTATACACGCCCTTATATGGCGAATATGCGCATATCGCCGGCGAGTTGGGCTGCAGGGTGCAACACATCAACCGATTCGACGGTTTGATGGCGGATATTCCAGTACGCAGCACGGTGATTTTTGTTAATCCGTCCACGCCGGACGGCCAGCTTTATAACATGGAAGACTTGCTGGAAAAATGGCAGGCCGCAGAGTGTACGATCATCATCGACGAGTCGTTTCTGGATTTCTGCGAGGCTGAGTCGGTTGCAGACCAGATAGCCGCTTACGATAAGCTTTATGTCATCAAATCCTTAAGCAAGTTTTACGGCTGTGCCGGCATACGGATTGGCTTTATCTGGGCCGCAACAGCAGCGATTAAAAAACTGCAGCGCTTTGAGCCGGCCTGGAAGTTATCCAGTCTGGACATGGTTTATATGCGACAGGCGCTGGCGAATACCGCATTCATTGCCCAGACCCGGCAGCAGACTTCGGCTTTGCGCAAGTTATTGCACAAAACTCTGCAAGATTCAGAATTGTTCGACAAGATTTATCCAGGCCAGGCCAACTTTCTGCTGGCGCGTTTGGCAAAGGCAGGCGAAGCTAACGCCCCTCGCTTACATCCTGTAATCGATGGTTATCAGTTGCAGGAGCAACTGGAAGCATCGAGGATTTTAATACGCGTCTGCGACAATTTTGAGGGCCTGGATAAAAGCCATGTAAGGTTTGCGGTCAAGGACGAATGCGCCATAGCCGAGCTTGAGCACGGTTTGAAAGGGATAGATTGATGAAGCCCTTAGCCGTGTTCGGCACCAGTTCAGATGCCGGAAAAACCACACTGGTCATGGCTTTGTGCCGGATTTTTGCCGACCAGGGTCTGAAAGTCGCTCCGTTTAAGGCTCAAAACGTATCCAATAATTCTGCCGTCACTAAAGAAGGCCGGGAAATTTCCAGGGCGCAATGTTTACAAGCAGAAGCTGCGCGCATTGAGCCAAGCTATCTGTTCAACCCGGTGCTGCTTAAATCGCATGGTAACGGTTCGGTGCAGGTGATCGTCAACGGATTGGTACATCAAAATCAGTCGATTGCGGCTTATTACGCCGAAATCGACAATTTAAAACAACAGGTCAAACAGGCCTTTACGCTGTTACAACAGGACTATGAGCTGATCATCGCCGAAGGCGCAGGGTCGCCGGTCGAGTTGAATTTGCTGAATAAGGATTTGTCCAATACCTTTGTCGCGAACAGTTTCAACACCAAGAACATCCTGGTCGCCGACATTGAGCGCGGCGGCGTATTTGCGTCGATTTACGGCACACTCGAATTAATGGACCCGGTCATGCGCAGCAATCTGATCGGGGTGGTGATCAATAAATTTCGCGGCGACCGGCGCTTTTTCGACGAGGGCGAAAAGATCATCACCCAGCGTTTCGGCGTTCCCGTTTTGGGCGTATTGCCGTTTAAGCCGCTGAATATCGATATGGAAGACTCGCAATCCTTGCGAAATTACCAGCAGCGCCTGGATGAACCTAAAATCCGCATTGCGGTTATTGCCTATCCGGGTTTAAGCAATTATAACGATCTCGATGTGTTGATGGGCGACCCCGAACTTTATGTCGAATTAATCCAAACTTACCGCCCGCTGCCTAGCTTCGATATGGTGCTATTGCCGGGCAGTAAAACCGTGATCCGCGATTTGCAGTGGCTCAAAACTCAGGGCCTGTTCGATGAAATTGTGCAGTTTAATAAACCGGTGTTCGGCATTTGCGGCGGCTATCAAATGCTATGCCGGAGTTTGCACGACCCTGAGGCAATTGAACATCAGCTCGCTATTGTCGAAACAGGCTTAAGTTTCATTGATGACACGGTGCTGTATCAGAGTCCAAAAATACTAACGCGAGGGCAGTATCAACTGTTTTCATACCCGGATATTACCGGCTATGAAATCCATTGCGGACGACTGGATAAGTACCCTCTGTATCACCAGAACGAGCGCTGCTCCGGAACCCATGTGCATGGCGTGTTTGATAATGATGACTTTCGCGGCGATTATTTTAAAGCCCTTAATCCGGCCTATCAGGGTTATATTTATGCGCATTATCGCGAGGCCGAAATACAGGGCTTTGCCGACATGGTCGCGGATAATCTGGATATAG
>CANNNN010000133.1 GCA_947506075.1 Methylococcaceae bacterium | reverse complement strand
GTCTTAATTACTTAACTTTATGCAAAATTATACGTGGTTCTCCATTTTTTAGTTTAACCTAAATCCTGCAAGCCCTAAAAAATAGGCATCAATCCTCGCTTTGTTAAGCTTAATTTGTATTTTTTAAATTCGCCAACGCGGTTTTGCCTATATATTCCTATATATTGATGCCATCAATGATTAAGCGACATTAAATCAGACGTCTGCACTCCAAGTTGCCACGGATTAAATGTGTAGCTGTCATGTCGTTTAATCAATTCAGTACTCTATATTTATGGTATTAGATCCTCTACATATCCGAAATTACAAAAAATTACGAATATTTTCTGGCGACAGGCCAAGTCTAGCTCTCTTTCCCGAACGAAGGCTAATAACAATCCATTGATTTTGGTGTTTTTGTTTAGCTATAGGATCACTATCCTAAGACTGCCTCACGCACCAAGTAAGTCCGGATTGTTTCAGGCTCCCATTGCCGAAGCGTCTGACTGCTGCCCATGATAGCGATCCAGCGCAACGTGTTGTAAGCCATTACCGCGCAATAAAGTAAGGCGGCGTTAGCCAGGAACTCAGCGGTTCTTATCTTGCCCATTCCCATCTGTCCTTTGGATTCTTTAATCCAGGTTTCGCAAGTTGCGCGTTCGCTGTATTTTTTATGGGATCGCCAAGGCGTAAAGGATTCAGTCGTGACATAGCAGAAGTAGTCATAATCAAATTCGGACGTGCCCAGCAAATCGATTTGGGGCTTGAATATTTAAGTTACCTCATGCGCACCACAACAAAACGTTGCGTCACTTTCCACTCGCTGCAATGATAGTCAAACTTACATTGATCCCAGTCCGGTTGCCCAGCTATGGCAGTCCACTGTTGCCTCGTCAGCAGTACGACTAAGTTCTTAAGTTTGACCTTGAACAGATAATCATATTTATGTGCACCGCACATCGAATCAACGGTAGAATCAATGTCGATCCATTGCACTAGATGAATCCAACTTTAGAAACACGCATACGATGTCCGGCGTCCGTATTTATAGCTTGTGGGGTATAACACGAATTAAGCGGATAATCATTGATTTACAAACTCAAGGTGTTGGATTTCAACGCTTGAAGAATTGGTAGTGACTTAAATCTGTAATTAATGTATTGGGTCAGAATATGCAATAGGTAAAAGATTGGATGAAATGTTCAGAACATGCCAAAATGCACCCAACTTAAGCCATGATAATAATAAATAAAAATTATGATAAAAAATATTTATTTCCCAATCAGACAGCGTCGTAACTCTTTAATGATCGTAGGTGTTTGTCTATTGTCAGGATGTTCGTCATTGAATATTCATAATGATGATAAAAACGATCTTTGCTATACATCGAGAAACGACTTAAGACAATCCGAACACTATTACGCGCAATCCATCGTTGAAGGTGCGGCAATGGGCGGCGCCGCCGGTGCGGGGTTAGGCGCTTTGACTGCGGCAATAAGCGGCGGCGATATAGGCTCTGCGGCTTTGATAGGCGGTCTTAGCGGCGTGGTAGCCGGCGGCTTGGGGGGATATTATCTCGCTAAGCAAAAAGATATATCGGATGAGCAGGCTTTAGCGGCATCGGTACGCGGCGATATACTCGCGGAGAATGGTGAAATCGACAGGACGGCGGTGGTGTTTGCCAAACTGCGTGATTGTCGTTTTGCGGCTGCAGAACGTATAAAAGCAGAGTATAAAGCAGGGCGCATAACGCGAGATATAGCCGTTTTACAACTTGACGAACTTAAACATAAATTCGACGAGGATATTAAAATTGCTCAGGACTTAGGTTTAAAAATGGGAACCCGGATGACGGAATTCCAGAATGCTAATAATAAGATTTTAGACGGTGATCCCAATGCTAGAGCTATTCTGAATGCCGAGAAGCTTAGCAAGTCCGAAACACTTGGCGTAGCGGATAATCAGCAAAAGCAGTTGGCACCGGAAGTGGTGGCAATATCATCCAGCAAAAAAATAGTTAAAAAACAGGTTAAAGCCCAAAAACCACACACCGTTACTGAAGTTCAGGCGCCCGCTAAAATGGTAGTGCCTGTTGCAACGACACCGGCTGTCGAAGTCGCTCATGTGACAGAGACCAACCAAATCAAGCAAAAAGCTTTTGTTGATCAAATAGACAAGGCAAAAAGTCAAGCCAAGGTGGCTTTTGCGCTGGATGGATCTATCAGCTTAGCCGCACCCGAAAATCTGCTCTGTGCACTCTAATCGTCGACTGTGGGTTTTCGTTTTTGCCGGCTTGATTGGGCTGGCAGGACTGGGTGGATTGGCTGTTTACCTGGATTATTTCAGGATAAGCGGTCTCGATCAGCTGATTTCCTACACGAAATATCGGAGCGCAGACACTAGTCCTGAACCGGAACAACTGGTGCAGGAAGCGGTTGTTGCCCCTGGCAATGCTACCCAAGCTTCCGATACGCCAGATATAACGCCGATTCCCAGACCAGAAACAGGTCTGCATACCTCAGCGATCAATCAAGTCGTGGTGACGCGAGACGGACGACTGCTGACGGCTTCCGATGATAAAACCGGGCGGCTCTGGCCTGTTTCGGCTACTGATCAACCACTGACATTGCGTGTGCCTATTGGCCTGCGTAGCGAAGGCGCGCTTTATGCGGTAGCGGCCTCGCCGACCAAAAACAGCGCGGTGGTAGGGGGCTCAACCGGTATCGACTGGGACAAAGCAGGCTCAGTGTATGGTTTTGATCTTAGCACCGGAAAGATGACCGGACGCATTGCAGGCATACCAGGGACTATCAGAGTCTTGACCTATTCCCAGGATGGACGTTTCTTGGCGATAGGCTCGGGTTCGGGTTGGTTAAGGGTTATCGATATTGAGGGCAAAGCGATGGCTATGGATGGCTCGATCTGCCAGGACATGCTGGTGGCTGCCAAATTTCTGCGCGATGGTCGTTTAGTAACGGCCTGTCTTGATGGCTTGGTCAGGCTCTATGATGCTAACTTTCAGCCGCTAGCGGACTATAAATTCCCGGAACAACAGCGGCCGTGGCGTATTGCTGTTTCGCCAAATGAAGACAAAATTGCGGTGGGTACGCTTGATGCGGCGAAAATTACCATTATTTCCCTGGCCGACTTGAAACCTGTATCAGAGTTAACCGGCGACAGTAAACAGCGCGGCAATCTATCCCTGGTCGCCTGGGTCGGCGAGACTGTTTATGGGGCTGGGACTTACGGTAATACAGAAGGCGTCAAGTATTTGCGAAGCTGGGATACCGTTAGCCAACAAACCCGCGAATTGCGGTTGGCCGAAGATACAGTGACCGACTTGACGGCTATTCCTAATGGCAAATTGGCTTATGCGACGGCGGAACCCGGCCTTGGCGTTGTCGATCCGGGTACTGCCGAAGTGATCACGCAAAAATCCACCATCGCCGACTTCAGGGATGCTTTTGAAGGCGTGTTCGCCATCTCGGAAGATGGGGCAACCGTGGATTTTGGCTTGCTACACCAAGGTCGCTCGCCATTGCGCTTTGATCTTGCCAATAGAACTCTGGTTCAAGATCTGTCAAAACGGTCTGATATGCACAAGCCGGTTATCCCGGCCGCTTTGACGAATTGGCGTAATGCCGCGCACACCCGATTGAACTCGACTCCCATCGCACTGGACCAAAATGAACAGAGCCGTTCGTCGGCAAGCCTGTCAGAGAACGATAGTACTTTGATAGGCGCCGATTTTTCGTTGCAATATTGGCAAGCCGGAAAATTGGCTTGGCATGTTTCTGTTCCCGGCACCGCATGGGCCGTCAATTTGAGCAAAAATGGGCGGTTTGCGCTGGCTGCGTTGGGTGACGGCACTATTCGCTGGTATGACGCGAGTAATGGACAGGAACTTCTGGCCTTGCTGGTTAATACTGACGAGCGTTGGCTCGCTTGGACGCCGGAGGGCTATTTTGATCACAGTGACGGCGCAGCTAGTTTGATGGGGTATCATGTTAATCAGGGTAAAAAAGACAGCCCGAAATTCGTACTCTCTGAGCAAATCCACGAACGTTTTTACCGGCCAGATCTGATAGCAAATGCTATTTTAGGGCAGGTTCCAGCGACTGCACAGCTCGCCAATGCCAACGATGCGAAAGCCATCGTCACTGAGCATCATGCTCCTAGTATAAGGTTAGTGTCCTGGTGTACTCAGGGGCAATGCGCCGAAGTTAACTCTATCGATGATATTCCGCAAACGCGCAGTGTTGATTCGGCAGAAGTTACATTACGTTTTGCACTGAAGGATACGGGTAGCGGCATTGGTAATGTGGTCATACGTCGCAATAAAGCAACCGTGGCGACTCGCGCTTTACGCAGTGATGAAACAAGCAAAAATAATTTGGCGGAGTCTATAGTAGAAGAAAAAGTGTTGTTGGTGCCTGGCGATAATCTGGTCACTGTAACTGCATTCGATGCCGAGCAAACCATCGATGCCGGTGAAGCGATACGGCTGCCGATACATTACAATGCACTGGCACCCGATATGCCAACGTTATATGTCGTCAGCGTGGGTATCGATCAATATGCCGCCTCGGATAAACTCCAGAAACTGGATAATGCGGTCAACGATGCCAAAGGCATCATTGATATTTTATCCAATAACACCAAGGGCTTGTTTGCGGACGTTAAGCCGACCGCACTGTTAGACGAACAAGCGGGTCTTGCCCAAATAAAGCAGGCATTAATCCAAGTCGGCAAAGCTGCAAAACCGAATGATTTAGTGGTTTTATTTCTGGCGGGTCACGGGATTTCTATAGACGGGCGTTATTATTTTCTACCGCACGATGCGAAATTAGCGGGTAATAACATCAAAGAGCAAATAAAAGCGACGTCATTGACTCAAAAAACGCTGTCTGATTTATTGTCAGCCTTGCCAACCTCACGGGTTGCGGTGTTGATAGATTCCTGTAACTCGGGCGCTTTTGCTGTGCAGGGCAGTGTAATGCAACGATCTTCACAGGAACGAGCCTGGACCGGATCGCTGGCGCAAAACACCGGCCGGTTTGTGCTGGCAGGTACCAGTAACGATCAGGAAGCGCTGGATGGCATCAACGGTCACGGTGTTTTTACGGCGGTGTTGCTGGATGGACTTAACGGCAAAGCGGATCAGGAGCTAAGCGGCAATCGTGACAAGCGCATCAATATCGCCGAATTGCTGGCATATACCCGTCAACGGGTTCCGGAGGCAGCGCACAAGATTTCACCTGCGCATGATCAAAATGTCAGCGGTTTTTTCGCCGGATCGGAATTTTTCGATCTTAGTGTTTCGGCACCCTGAGCGGTTGTGGTTTTTATTATTTTCAAGTGGAATGAATTATGAATTTAAAGATTAAGTTTAATCTTGTGCTGGGTTTGGCCGGCTTGGTAGGAATAGGTTGTTCTGCATTTTTTTCTCATCAATTACTGCAAAATATTGCGCGCGAGGAAGTACTCGATACTGCACGCGTGTTAATGGCGAGTGCGGTTGCAATCAGAAATTATACCTCCGAAGAAATAAAACCTTTGCTTGCCGATCAGCAGCAACAAAAATTCATACGGCAAACAGTCCCGGCCTATGCCGCCAATCAATTTGTAGGTCAATTGCAGAAAAAATTGCCCGATTACTCCTACAAGGAAGCGGCGTTAAATCCTACTAACCCGGCCAATCGTGCCCACACCTGGGAAGCGGAAATTGTGGATTGGTTTAAAAGTAATGAAAATGAAAAAGAATTCATCGGTGAACGGGACAGTGTTGTTGGCCCCGTCCTTTATTTAAGCCATCCGATCAAAATTACCAATCCCGGTTGTTTAGCCTGTCATGATACACCAGCCACTGCACCGGCAACCTTGTTGGCGACCTACGGCAGTGTCAATGGATTTGGCTGGAAGTTAAACGAAGTGGTCGCAGCGCAAATTGTGACCGTGCCGATGCAGATTCCTTTGCAACGTGCAGAAAAAAGTTTTTATATCTTTTTAGCGCTTATTTCAGGTGTGTTTGTGCTGGGAGTGATTTTGTTGAACATTCTGCTGCATTTCATTGTGACCAAAAGAATAATAACCGTTTCAAAACAGGCAGATAAGGTGAGTATGGGCGAATTAGACGTAGCCGAGCTCTCGCTTAAAGGAAATGATGAGGTTTCGTCGCTAAGTCAATCTTTTAACAGAATGCATAGAAGTTTAGTGAATGCTTTTGACATGTTAGAAGATAAAGATGACTGACAAAAACCGCTATAAAATGCTCGCCTTGCTGGGTCAGGGGGCGATGGGGACGGTATATAAAGCTATCGACAAGCAAATTGATAGAGAAGTAGCCATTAAAATATTGCATCCCCATTTGCTCGCAGGCGAAATGGGCGAAGAGTTAACCCAGCGCTTCAAGCATGAAGTCAAAGCAGCGGCTCGATGTCAGCATCCTAATATTGTTACCGTTTATGATTACGGTTTTAATAAAGGCTCACCCTACATGGTCATGGAATACGTTAAGGGTGTCGATTTACAGGTCTTTTTGAAAGCCGGTCAAGTGCTTAATACAGAGCAAGCCATTAAACTGATATTGAAGGTTTTAGATGCCTTGTCAGTCGCGCATTCGATGGGCGTGGTTCATAGAGACATTAAGCCTGCCAACATTATGCTGCTAGAAAATGGCCAGATTAAAGTCATGGATTTTGGGGTGGCGCGTATTGATACCTCGGATTTGACTCAGCTGGGTGATGTGATGGGAACGCCGAGTTATATGTCACCTGAGGCGCGCAGTGGTGAGGTGACAAATAGTCTTTCTGATCTTTACACCACGGCTTTGGTGTTGCTGGAGTTGTTGATCAAGAAGCGCTTAAAAATTGAAAAGATAAACGACGTAAGCCTAACAGCTGAATTAGAAAAGCAAAGTTTAGCGCCGCAACTGGTTGATAGCCTCACAGTGGTTTTGTCTAAAGCGCTGCAAAAACAACCCCAGTTGCGCTATCAAGATGCTGCTGATTTCTCTAAGGCCT
>CANNNN010000132.1 GCA_947506075.1 Methylococcaceae bacterium | reverse complement strand
GAGGATTAAGATATCGCTGCTAAAAAAGATGAAACGCGCCTGAATGACTCGATTACCGCAAGGCGGGTTCGGGTAACAGGTGCAGATGGTGAGGCGTTAGGCATTATCACGTTGGATGAAGCCAAACAGATTGCTTACGCTGCAGACTTGGATTTAGTGGAAATATCGCCGAACGCGGATCCTCCGGTTTGCAAGATAATGAACTATGGCAAATACCAGTTTGAGTTAAACAAAAAACTGGCCGTTGCCAAAAAGAAACAAAAGCAAGTTCAGGTTAAGGAAATCAAATTCAGACCCGGTACTGACGAAGGCGATTATCAAGTTAAACTGAAAAGTTTAACCAAGTTCCTTAACGAGGGTGATAAAACCAAGATCACCCTGCGTTACCGTGGTCGAGAAATGGCGCATCGGGAAATCGGTGTGGATCTGTTGAAGCGCATAGAAAAAGATTTGGAAGAGTTAGCCATTGTCGAGCAGTTTCCTAAGATGGAAGGTCGCCAGATGGTTATGGTGATGGCGCCGAAAAAGAAAAAATAAAATGCTGCTTGCAGCGTTTGTATAGCGACACAGGATGAGTCGTTAAGTATCATGAAAGTGATACGGGTAATTCTTCAGGGCCATGCATTTTGCCTTGCTGAGTTGCAACTCAGGGATTTTATTAATTTATTGGAGCAAACAAATGCCTAAGATCAAAACTAACCGTGGAGCTGCCAAGCGTTTCAGACGCACTGGTAACGGCGGTTTTAAATGTGGTCAGTCCCACAGACGTCATATCCTGACCAAAAAATCGACTAAGAGAAAAAGACAGTTACGCTCGCCGGCAACTATTCATCCATCCGATGTGCGTATGGCTATACGCATGATGCCGTACAGCTAATTGAGGAAGTAGAACATGCCTAGAGTTAAACGCGGCGTAACTGCCAGAGCAAGACATAAAAAAGTATTAAAGCAAGCGAAAGGTTACTACGGCGCACGAAGCCGGGTTTATCGCGTTGCCAAACAAGCGGTAATCAAAGCGGGTCAATATGCGTACCGCGATCGCAAACAGAGAAAACGTCAATTCCGCGCTTTGTGGATCGTCCGTATCAATGCGGCGGCCCGTCTCAGCGGAATGTCTTACAGTCGTTTCATCAATGGCTTGACTAAAGCCAATGTGAAGATAGACCGTAAAGTTCTGGCTGATATTGCCGTTCGCGACATCGCTGCATTTGCAAAAATTGCAGAAATCGCCAAAGAACATCAAAGCAAGCCTTAAGGAACGATGCGGATCTTAGTTAATTAAGATCCGCATATTCCCCCCTCTGTTTCTATGGAGGGGCGGAATTTGGCTTTAAGCCTATCCCCTTGAATTTACCCAAACACCTACAAAAGCGAGCTAAACCGTGTCCGCTACCCTAGAAGAAATTCTCGCGCAGGCATTAGAACAGCTACGCGACTCAAAAGACCTTAACCAACTCGATCTGGTTCGTGTTCATTATCTGGGAAAAAAGGGTTTATTTACCCGGCAGATGAAAGAACTCGGTGCACTCGAGCCTGAACTAAGGCGCGCTGCCGGACAAGTTATCAATCTGGCCAAAGATCAATTTCAACAGCAGTTGGAAGATAAAAAAGAGCTGCTGGAAAATTCCGAATTAGCTTCAAGATTAGCTAGCGAAGGCATAGACGTTACATTGCCGGGCAGAGGGCAGACTGTTGCTGGCCTGCATCCGGTCACGACTACCTTGCGTCGCATCTCCAAGATTTTTGCCAGCGTCGGCTTTCAAATCGTTGAGGGGCCTGAGATCGAAGACGATTATCATAATTTTGGTGCATTGAACATTCCTGCACATCACCCTGCCCGGGCGATGCATGACACCTTTTATTTCGATGCCCACACCGTATTAAGAACCCATACCTCGCCGGTACAAATCCGGGTTATGGAAACCGAAAAGCCGCCGCTGAAAGTAATAGCGCCGGGCCGGGTCTATCGTTGCGATTCCGACATTACCCACACGCCGATGTTTCATCAGGTCGAAGGGTTTCTGGTAGATACCGATGTCAGTTTTGCTGACCTGAAAGGCGTGGTTTACGAATTTTTGCGCGCCTTCTTTGAAAAAGACATCCAGGTGCGTTTTAGACCATCGTATTTTCCATTTACCGAACCGTCCGCAGAAGTCGATATCGAATGCGTGATGTGCAACGGCAAGGGCTGCCGGGTTTGCAGCCATACCGGCTGGCTGGAAGTGATGGGCTGCGGCATGATCCATCCCGAAGTATTCAAGTCCGTCAATATCGACAGCGAAGTCTATAGTGGCTTTGCATTCGGCATGGGCGTAGAGCGTCTTGCGATGTTGCGTTACGGCATTAACGATTTGAGATTGTTTTTTGAGAACGATCTTAAATTTCTGGAACAATTTAATTAAACAGGAGACGTTGAGTTATGCAAATTAGTGAAGCCTGGTTAAGAGAATATGTCAATCCAGCAATAACAACAGCCCAACTGGTCGAGCAATTGACCATGGCCGGCTTGGAAGTCGATTCGGTAACGCCAGCGGCTGCCGTTTTTTCCGGCGTAGTCGTCGGTCAAGTTGTTGCTATGCAGCCTCATCCCGATGCCGACCGCTTGCGGGTTTGCCAGGTCGAAGTCGGCGAAGCAGAACCGTTGCAGATTGTCTGCGGCGCCAGCAATGTGCGGATCGGCTTGAAAATCCCTGCGGCCCTGATAGGCGCGGTATTGCCTGGCGATTTCAAGATTAAAAAATCCAAACTGCGTGGCGAAGAATCGTTTGGCATGTTGTGTTCCGAAAAAGAACTGGGATTGGCGATTGATGCCGACGGTTTAATGGAGCTGGCTGACGATGCGCCGGTAGGTGTCGATATACGCGACTATTTGTCATTAAACGACAGCATCATAGAGGTCGATTTAACGCCCAATCGTGCCGATTGCCTCAGTGTTGAAGGCATTGCGCGGGAAGTCGCGGCGTTGAATAAACTCGACTGGTCAGTTACTCAGGTTGAAAAAGCAGTCGTCACTCATGACGGGGCCTTGGCTGTTTCGGTCACAGCGACAGAGGCTTGCCCCCGTTATCTGGGGCGCTTGATTAAGGGCGTAAACCCTAAAGCCGAAACTCCGCTATGGATGCAGGAACGTTTGCGTCGCTCGGGTGTAAGAAGCTTGAGTGCAGTGGTCGACGTGACCAATTATGTGTTGATCGAATTAGGTCAGCCTCTGCACGCTTTTGACGCCGCAAAACTTACCGGCAGCATCAATGTTCGTTACGCAAAGCCTGATGAAGATGTTGCGCTGTTAAACGGCGCTAACATTAAGCTGGATGCCGAAACCCTGGTTATCGCCGATGACCAGCAAGTTCTGGCTTTGGCTGGTGTGATGGGGGGTAGTGAATCTGCGGTTAGCGATGAAACCCGGGATATATTTCTGGAATGCGCATTTTTTAATCCGCAAAGCATCGCCGGTAAGGCGCGTAATTACGGCTTGCACACCGACTCTTCGCATCGCTTTGAGCGCGGCGTTGACCCGACTTTACAGAATAGAGCTATAGAACGCGCGACGCAATTGATTTTCGAGATTGCCGGCGGCAGCGTCGGTGCGATCACCGAGGTGACCACGGCAGCGACATTGCCACAACGCCCGGCCGTTTTGCTCAGAAAACAGCGTCTGGAAAAAACCTTAGGCATTGTGCTGGCGGATGAACGCGTCAGTGATATTTTTCAGCGTCTTGGCATGGTTGTAGAGACTCAAACTGATATTTGGTCCGTTACTCCGCCGGGATGTCGTTTCGATATAGCCATTGAAGCAGATCTGATCGAAGAAATTGCGCGTATTGTCGGCTATAACAAGCTGCCTAGCAGCAGTCTGTTAATGCGCTCGGAACTGGGGCAAGCTCCCGAAACCGTGCTAGACCTTGATCGTGCAAAGGATTTATTGGTAGCCCGAGGCTATCAGGAAGCGATTACCTACAGCTTTGTCGATGAAGAGATACAGCGAGCAGTTGCCCCGGACGATGAGGTCATCCGTTTAAAAAATCCGATTTCTGCCGATTTAGCGGTGATGCGCAGCACACTATGGTGCGGATTGTTAAAAGCTGCGTTGCACAACACTAATCGTCAGCAAATCAGGGTGCGTTTTTTTGAAACAGGCCTTCGCTTTGTACATCAAGAAGACAACATTCAGCAGCAGAAAATGCTGTCCGGCCTGGTCTTGGGAAGTGCTTATTCCGAGCAGTGGGGGATTGCAAACCGTAAAGTGGATTTCTTTGATGTAAAAGCCGATGTGCTGGCCCTGTTTGCATTGACCGGTGCCGAGGTGCAATTTATCCCAGATCAACATCCTGCTTTGCATCCCGGACAATCGGCTAAAATCGTGTCGTCGCACGGTGAAAAAATAGGCTATTTAGGTATGCTGCATCCAACGCTGGAAAAACAGTTGGGTTTTGACACTCAAGTTTTTCTGTTTGAGCTGGATCAAGAGTTGTTGCTAAGCAAACTGCTTCCAAAATTCAGGCCGCTATCAAAATATCCGTCGGTGCGTCGCGATATGGCGCTGATTGTTAACGAAGAAATTGCGGTCAGCGAGATAATAAAGTGTATTAAGAGCTGCGAAGAGCCGACTTTGAAAGATATCGTGATCTTTGATATTTATCGTGGTAAAGGCGTCGAAGAAGGTAGTAAAAGCGTGGCGTTAAGTTTAATCCTGCAAGATGAGTCACAAACCCTAACAGATTCCCAAATTGATGCTATATTTAGCCGACTGTTAGAAACATTGAAAACTACAATAAGTGCAAAGCTGAGAGATTAACCATGGCATTAACTAAAGCAGATTTTGCCGAAAGGCTGTTTGACGAACTGGGCTTAAACAAGCGCGAAGCAAAAGATATGGTTGAATTATTTTTTGAAGAAATAAAAGGCTCTCTGGAGCAAGGTGAGCAAGTCAAAATTTCCGGTTTTGGGAAATTTGAACTGCGAGACAAAAGCAGTCGTCCCGGAAGAAATCCGAAAACAGGCGAAGAAATTCCTATCACCGCTAGGCGCGTGGTAACCTTCAGATCAGGTCAAAAACTAAAGGCTAGGGTAGAAGCGTATGCTGGAGCCGAGTAATAATAATGAATTACCGGTCATTCCGGCAAAACGCTATTTCACGATAGGTGAAGTCAGTGAGTTGTGCGGTGTAAAGCCACATGTACTTCGCTATTGGGAACAAGAGTTTACCGAGCTTAGTCCAGTAAAAAGACGCGGCAATCGTCGTTATTATCAGCGTCATGATGTGCTGATGATACGGCAAATCAGATCATTGCTATATGAGCATGGCTACACCATTGGTGGTGCTAGAGCGCATTTGAGCAGCGATGATGCCAAAGAAGATTCAACTCGTACCAAGCAATTGATTCATCAGATGGTCAGTGAACTGGAAGAAATTCTGGAGATGCTTAAATAGTTTTCTCTATTGATGAGGCAGATGTAGTATAATTTACTACATTGAATTATTAGGGATTGTGTTCGCAATCTTTTCAGCTTTAAATTCTTTATTTCATACTGTCGGGGCGTAGCGCAGCTTGGTAGCGCACTTGTCTGGGGGACAAGGGGTCGTAGGTTCAAATCCTATCGTCCCGACCAATTAAAACAAAGAGTTACGAAATTTTTATTTTGTAAAAAAGAGATAATAGCGATTTCGGTACAACACTCGGTACAACAATTTTCAACACTAGGGGAATTTCCCTAACTTCAAAATATCGGCAACAACTGCCGGTCAAAATTTAAAAAAGACATTAAGGCCGATGTAGCTCAGTTGCGGTAGAGCAGCTCATTCGTAATGAGCAGGTCACGAGTTCGACTCTCGTCATTGGCTCCAAATAAATCATAGCACTACATGAAAATGCAGGTATTACCCTGTACAGATCTTTTCAATTGCATTCCAATCATCAATTCTCATCATCTGGTTCTCCTGCTTACTTCATACTTTTGATAGCAAAAAGGGAGCTACATTAATTTTTTTCTAAAAAAGTCGATTGTCTAATAGCGGCATATCGATGACGGTTGTTGTCATTTGGTTTTCGGGTATACCCCGGGGTCAGGAAACGGTATTGAATTGGAACTTTTCATTGGTAGCTGGCAGAAATCGAGTATGGAATGAATTGAAGTTGCCAAGTAGACCCCTCGTACCACGAAGGCAACAAACCCGAAACTGACTGTCTCTGTTCGGCCAATTGTTGACATTGGCGAACGGCAGCTTTATGGCGGTGAATATCGCGGAATTAAGTTGAAGCTATCTAAAAATGAATCTGCAAATCGTGTGCATTTTGTCCCGCATTTGGTGTGTGGCGGTGAGCTTAAATTCGCGTACTTGTTGTCTATTTTTATTGTTAGCTTATGTCGTAAAGGTAAAAGATGGCGGAATTAGGTGAATGGAATAGGAAAGGAGCAACCCTGAGTGACGTAACAGCTCAAAAGGAATATGGAGTAAGCAAAGACTTCATTGTAAATGGCATCAAATCTGGCAAACTTGAATACCGAGAAGGGGTAATATGGGGCAACCCATATTACAGAATTCTGAGGAGTCAGCTTGATGGATACATCACTGAACAGCTTGGCTTGAATTATTTGATGGGTAAAAAGAACCAGGCTGAATTGCGCAAAGTTAATAAAGAGATTGCCGACATAAAGAAGAAACTATCAGAACTTCAAGCGCGAAAGGCTGAAATTGAAGAATCCAAAAATTCTTTAAGCAAGGACTAAGAAGTGATAGGAAAAACAAGGCTAATCTCAATTGCCTGTTGTGCCATAAATTGAACATTAGACATTTTTTCTGTCCAATCAGGCACTTTAAAGTGAATGTGAAATCGTTATATGGGTCTGTATAATGACTTAGCACAAATATAATGGTAAAAATAATTTATGAATATTGAGCAAAAAGTATCCCAGATGATCATTGATGTTGCAGGTCAATTTATTTTAATGGTGGAGTCAGAGGAGGAGCGTCAAACTCACCTTGATATTGCTTGTGCTGCATGGAATATATCGATACTTCCAAAAAACATAAGGGACAAAGAGTATAAAAAATATTTTAATAAAATGAAAAGTCTATT
>CANNNN010000131.1 GCA_947506075.1 Methylococcaceae bacterium | reverse complement strand
TAACTGTTACGAGCTTCAGCGTGAGTTATTTAATACTGTGGTAGCGGATTCTATCGCGAAACTTATGCCTGAAATAAAAAATATCAACCCACAATTCAGGAATTTCGTCAATGCGTAAGTCCTATTTCAGTACATCCTTTGGTGCGCTCAACGGGTTGGTCGAATATTTACCTACAGGCCATCACCCAAAGGGGCAGTGGAAATACAAATAGAAGTCCTTGATTTATTTCGTGCTTTTCGTGGACAGACTGCGATTTTTAGGATTAATTAGTCCTGGGAATGTGCACCACCAGGTTAATTTGCAGCTGCGAGGCGTAATCCGGGTAAAATGAGCCAAAGTACCGATAACGCTAGACTACATATTGAAGATAAATCAATGCAGCCAGGGTTTTTTAATCACCTCTTACTGATCTGTCAGTTTGAAATAAGCAGAAGCTTTGCAACCCGAAAAGGCTTGCTGTCGCTGGTCACCTTTGCGGTTATTTGGTATTTCATTCTGTGGTATCCGCTACGCTTTGCTGCTGAATTGATGGTGCAGGAAAAGGGTTCAAACCAAAACTTCAGTTTTTTTGATTTTTTAGGCTTTGGTTCAATCCAGCATTGGTCTATTCCTGAGTTCGATATGTTTTGGCATCTTGCGTTAATAATCTTCCCGATGTTGAGTATTACGTTTGCCGCCGATCAAACTTGCTCTGATCGGGAGCGAGGCACTTTACGTTTTATTGTGCTGCGCAGTAGTCGCGACCGGGTTTTTTTTGGCCGGTTTACAGGCGTTATGCTTATTCAGACACTGTTGATTAGCGCCACCGCCTTTAGTACCTTAGCTCTGGTTTTGAGTCGAGATACGTCGCTTTTTTTTCCTGCAATGCCTGACTTGTTCGCGCTGATCGTTAATTTAGTCTTAATCGTTCTACCCTTTACCGCGATGATGGCGGCTTTATCAGCTCAGCTTAAGTCTGCCCGACAAGCGAGCCTCTGGGCTATTCTGATCTGGACGTTTATGGCCGGCATCATTAGCGGTTTGGCTTATTACGTGCCTGGACTCGATTTTCTTAAATTGCTGATTCCCGGCTATCAGTTATCCGAGCTGGCGCAACTGTCAGGATGGCAAACCCTGCAATTGGCTTATATTCCATTTTTGCAAAGCCTTATTTTGTTAGCCTTTGGGCGCTGGATCATGGCAAGGCAAGCGCTATGAGCACAGCTATTATTCAATGCCAACAGCTTAACCACGTTTATTCGGGTAAAGTCGCGCTAAACGACGTCAACATTGAACTGGACTCGGGTGAACCTATCGGTTTAGTCGGTCCAAATGGCGCAGGTAAAACCACCTTGCTCAGTATCTTGGCAGGTTTTTTACAGCCCAGTTCCGGGACTGTCAGGTTGTTTGGTTACCCGCCGGGCGCTGCGCAACTTAATGGCATGGTTTCGGCGTTGCCCCAGGATGCCAGGCTAGACCCGAGTTTTACCCTGGTAGAACAGCTTGTTTTTTATGCTCGACTACAAGGCTACGCTAAACAACAGGCAATACTGGAAGCCGGCAGGGTTTTAGAGGCCTTCGCACTCACCGAGGCTGCTGATGAAAAGCCGGGGGTGCTGAGTCATGGCATGGCTAAACGGGCCTCGATTGCCCAGGCGATGATAGGTAAGCCGACCTTGGTATTACTGGATGAACCCACGGCCGGACTTGATCCTGTGAATGTACGAACGGTAAGGGCTATCATTGCAGAACAATCGTCAGCGACAACCTTTATCATCAGTTCTCACGATTTGGCTGAACTTGACCGTCTGTGCCTGCGCATATTACTGCTGGAAAATGGCAGAATGCAGACAGAGACGAGACACCTCAACGAACAACAATCCGTCACCCGGTTTATTACCCTACAAATGGAGTCCTGTCCGGCACAGGAAGTGACGGCTAAACTGAAGGCGCTAGCAGGTGTCTTGCAGGTCACTAACCCACAAAAAAATGAATTCGTCGTCGCCTACAACGCTGAACTGCAACCCACTATGGATCTGCAGCTGATGCAGTGTCTCCAAGTTAATCAGTGGCAATATCGGCAGTTGAACCACGGCAAGACCCTGGAAGAAAAACTTTTTTTTAGCGCGTAAGTACAGAGAAGTGCCAGCGAACGAACATTGAATAATGTTCATATGCTGTCTTAGGCTCTAATTGTTGTTATATTAAGACCTGAAATTGTCAGCCATGATCCTTTATTAAATATGAATCACCCCTCTATCTCCGCTGCCGAGGCTTTTAGACTGCTTTGTAGCCATAAGCTAGCGGCTGCGCTTGATGTAAGGTCGGAAGGCGAATATCGACAAGCGCACTTTGAAAATACCATAAATAGCCCGATACTTTCAGATGCCCATCGTCATGAAGTGGGTATCATTTATAAAACCGAAGGCTCTGAAGTCGCCAAGGTGCTAGGGCATAAACTGGTCAGCGGCAATTACAAGGATCTGATGATCCAGCAGTGGTGCGAATCGATTAAAAGCCATCCGCAACAAACTGCGTTGATCTTTTGCTGGCGTGGCGGACTGCGATCCCGATTAGCACAGGAGTGGGTCTATCAAAACGGGCTTGACGTTGTTCGGGTTGATTCCGGCTATAAAGGTTTAAGGCACGAGGCGCTCAAGGTTATTGACAATCCTGTGCCTTTTGTCGTCCTGTCCGGCATGACAGGGACGGGAAAAACCCGCTTGATTCATAAGCTTCGGCACTTTGTCGATCTTGAAGCGCTTGCCAGGCACAGAGGCAGCGCTTTCGGGGCGCATTTTGGCGCAAGCCAGCCTCAACAAGCCACGTTTGAAAACAAGTTGGCGCAAGCTCTTTATGTCGTCGCTGATAATTATGTGCTTGAGGATGAAAGCCCCAATATCGGCCGATGTCATGTTCCTGATCTGTTTTATGCGCGCATGGTCTCGGCGCCGATGGTGATGATAGCAACGCCAGCGCGGCTTCGGGCGTTGGAGATCTTTAAGGAATATATCCAAACGCCTTTTGCTAACGGCATGCCGTTAGCTGAACTGGAAATCAGTTTCGCCAAAAATATCGAACGGATCAGGAATAAGCTGGGCGGACTGGAGTGCGATAACATTAAAAATCTGCTGCGCTACTCATTTCAATTCGATGCGCTGGATGAAAGCTCTACAGACGCTTACCTAGACTGGATTGAACGTTTGCTGACGCATTATTACGACAAACTTTATCTTCATTCGCTGTCGTTAAAGTCACGAAAGATCTTGTTTAAAGGTATATGGCAGGACTGTTTGGACTTTTTGACGCAACTGCATGATGAATAATAACACTAGCCCTATTGTTTCAGACCTGGTTTTACTGGGCGGTGGTCATGCCAATATTCAGGTCTTGAAGATGCTGTCCATGAAGCCGATAGGTGGACTTAGAATCACCTTAATATCCGATCAGACCCATTCGCCTTATTCAGGGATGATACCCGGTCATTTGGCGGGCTATTATTCTTATGAAGATTGTCATTTTGATTTAAGACGAATCTGCGAGGAACTTGGCCAGCGTTTTATTAAGGCCAAAATCATCGGCATCGATCCGCAACGGAAAAAAATCCAGTTGGAAAACAGAGCCGAAGTCGGTTACGACTGTGCGTCCATTAATGTGGGCATAGCGCCTAAATGCATAGCAAGCTCATCGCCCGAGGCGGCTATAAAACTGATTCCGCTGAAACCTATTTCCAAATTTATCGCCCATTGGGATCAATTGATTGCCGACCTAACGGCTTATAAAGGAAGTGTTGCGCTACAGCTCGCCGTTGTCGGCGCAGGTGCCGCCGGTGTCGAAATATCGATTATTCTGAAAATGTTAATTGACCAAAACAACTGGAATGCCGACCTGTGCCTTATACACCGGCATGAATACCTGGTTTCGGCAAAAGACCTTATAGCCCAAAGAACGCTATCAAAAACACTCAAAGAACTGGGCATAAAAATCCTGCAAAATACCGATGTGCTTGCAGAGCAGGAAAATGGGTTGGTGTTGAAGGATGATGAAGGACGAATTCATATCCAAGACTTTTATCGGATTCTGATGGCTACCCAAGCGTCAGCGCCGCCGTGGCTTAAACAGTCGGGGCTCCCGGTGAACCCGGACGGTTTTGTAAGAGTCACCGGAAAACTGCTGGTTGAAAATGAAACAGGTCTGTTTGCCGGCGGAGATTGCATACACTTTTCTCCAGCACCATTGAAGAAGGCGGGCGTTTATGCGGTCCGGCAGGGGAGGGTGCTTGAATACAATATCCGCGCTTTTTTCAACGGACAATGCGCGTTAAAAACCTTTTATCCAAAAAAGAATGTGCTGTCTCTAATCGCTATTGGTGACCATAAAGCCCTGGTTCATCAGGATAGCGCATCCCTACTCAGATGGTTGTGGCCCTCATTACTGTGGACAGTTAAAGACGGGATCGACAGACGCTTTATGCAGCGTTTTCAAGCCAGGACTTTTAGCATGAAACCCAAGTATTTTAATAAGGTCATGCCGACACCGCAGACTACACTGGTTCCTGAGGATTGGGAAAGTAATACCTGCGGCGGTTGCGGCAGTAAGCTCGCGGCTTCCACCTTAGCGTTAAGCCTGAATAAACTCAATATTCCTAAAGATGATACTGTGTTGCTGGGTGTTGACGCTGGGGAAGACTGTGCGTTGACCCGATTTTCCGAACATAGCCTTTGTCTGCAGAGTATCGATCAGTTTCGCGCGTTTATTTCAGATCCTTATCTGTTGGGCCAAATTGCAACCCAGCATGCGTTAAGCGATGTTTACGCGATGGGCGGTGATGCCAAGACTGCGCAAGTCGGCTTAACACTAGTCGCCGCAAACAATAAAATTCAGCAAGAAGATGTTTTTCAGGTCATGTCGGGGGTGCTGGATATTCTAACCAAAAGCGCTGCCTCTCTGGTCGGTGGGCACACCGGTGAGGGAGCAGAACTGGCCATTTCAATTGCAGTCCAGGGGGAAGTGGCGCCGGAACGGGTTTTAAGAAAACAGCTTACTCAAGCAGGAAACTGCTTGATACTCACCAAACCGATAGGCACCGGCGTTGTCTTTGCCGCCAATATGCTTGCCCAAGCCAATGGCAGACTGGTAGATGAGGTTCTTTCAAGCATGCTGCAATCCAATAAAATAGCCATGGAAGTCATCAAGAGCTTTGCTGTTTCCGGTTGCACAGATATTACGGGCTTCGGTCTATTAGGCCATGCGTTTGAGATGCTGGGAAAAAATAACGATCACGCTTTAGGTATTAAAATAAATTACAAGTCTATCCCCTTATTTGATGGTGTTGGTGAATTGTTTGAAAAAGGCTATTTTGCATCGCTAGCCAGTAAAAATCATGCCTCTTTGAGTTCCGTGCTCAGCGCCGATGTGAGCGTTCAAAACTTTCCCGCGCTGTTTGATCCCCAAACCAGCGGGGGGCTTTTATTTTCAGTCCCATCTCATCAGACCGATGACTGCCTTAGGGCTCTTTATCGAAACAGTGTCTCTAGATCGCGTGTCATAGGCGAAGTTCTTGATGAGAATAAAATAATAATTTTTTAATTTAAATGGAATTGCTTTAGAGCAGATATCGGCAATGCCTGAGATATAGATGCACCTCCCCTGTTGCATAAGCAACATCATTTTCTTCAATGACATCAGCCGATCCCTATTATGTAAGCTATATTTTACTCGATGGAAGCTCAATAATATTGGAGTTAATAGCGAATTCAGGTCTATTAAAAACGAGGGTTCATCTAATCTTAATTAAATAAGCAGTTTTATTTTCATCTTGTTAATGTAATCTTTATCCTGTTGTTCGCGCATTCCCAAGCTCCAGCTTGGGAATGCGGTCTTGGAGGCTCCAGTTTCCTGTCCAGCATAATCTGCATAGGGGTATGAACGCTTACATAAATCCCTATGGAGCCGTAAAGTTAATTGCTCGAATGCATCCTAATGTAATAGTTTAGAGTCATCATTTTTAGTAAGGAAAAATAATATGAAAAAAGTAATAAAATTAGCAATGATTGTTCTGGCTTTCAGCCTGGTTACGGCTTGCGCAACTAATTCAGATGTTGAAAACTTACAGACGCAACTTAATGGTCTGGATGGCTCGGTGAAGCAAGCCTCTGCAGATGCTGCCAACGCACAGGCTACAGCTGCTGATGCGGCTGCTAAGTCAGCCGCTGCAGAAGCTGCGGCTAATCAAGCGGCTCAATACTCTCAAGATGCCAATGCCAAATTGAATAAAAAATTTAGAAAATCAATGATGAAATAAATCGTTTTTGTTTTAGATTCAGAGCATAGCTCGACCCAAACAGTAGGGCTATGTTCACACCTTATTCGTCAATGATTGCTGTTGGACTGGGGGTGATAGATCTATTAAGCCTCGCATAACCTGAGGAGATAATGATGTACCATTCCCACTATTTTTATAGTGTCAGGTTTTGTTCGCGACACGGACGTCATGGCCTGGTAATGCTTTTAGCCGTCTTGTTTAGCGGATGCGCTTCCGAACTCCCGTTATTAAGCCCCACAACAGCACCTCAAGCCTCAAGCGGCCCTGTCTCACGTCATAAAGCAGCGTATAACCGACCTTATACTGTCAAGGGCAAAACCTATTATCCTATGACTTCAGCGGCAGGATACAGTGAGCAGGGTATAGCTTCATGGTATGGCAATGAATCAGGCAACCGCACCTCCATGGGTACCCGCTTTAAAGCACACACCCACACGGCAGCGCACAAAACATTGCCATTACCCAGTAAAGTACGGGTGACCAATTTGCACAATGGTCGATCTATCGTTGTATTGGTTAACGATAGAGGCCCTTTCAAGAAAAACAGGCTGATTGATTTATCACACGGCGCGGCAAAAGAAATCGGCCTGCATGGACTGGCTAAAGTAAAAGTTGAGTATATCGGCAGCTTGGCTGACTATGATTAAGCCCTGGGCCACCGATTGGGTAATGACGGTTACTCAAGATCTGAGGCAGGGATATAATTAGACATGGTCCGGCTCCTTAAAATAAGACAAAAATAAAAGTTGCTACGGTTATTTTGATATTGCGTGTGGCTGTTTTGTTTTCTACTGGCCTGCTTTTTGACTTTACTGGTCTAACTTTGATTTGCAGTGG
>CANNNN010000130.1 GCA_947506075.1 Methylococcaceae bacterium | reverse complement strand
GCATTGGCGTCAACACACAAGCAATCAAATTTTTCTTAGCTTTTAATCTTCGCGATGATTTCATCCACCTTGGTTTTAAAACCCGCGTGTGATAGATAAAGTACATACAGACCGGCAAGTGCAAATAATAGATATAATAACATGTTATTTTTAGTTACGGCTTGGCCACCGCCAGCGGTAAAACTCATGTGTGCGTCCAGTCTGTCGCCAGAATCAGGAACCAGCGTAATATGAATCAGATATTTACCTGCTTCCGGCACACCATTTGGCAGTTTTAACTCAACGGTACCTTTTTTATGTTTTGCACCCGGTAAAAAGAATACACGAGTACCTTCAGGTTCTTTTGTGACTTCAAACTCGACCATCATATCCCGATATTTTATGTCCTGATAGTCAAACACTAGTAAAGTCATTTCGTTCGCGCGCGGCAGATTGGCGCAAAAATCTTCAGCCGGAAATGCGTTGGGCTGATAAGCGGTATAATGCAACCAATGAGTGGGTTCCATTTCAAATTTACATTGGTCAGTATCGGTGCCTGCGGCGCCACCGTGCGCCCATAGCGAGGCAGAAAATAACAATCCTATAAGTGCCAGGAAACCCTTTCTTAAAATGCGTGTACTGTTCATAATACCTTCCAGTTTTTAAATTATTCTTATGAGAAATGCAGATGCTATAGAGCTTGAGCTCATCAAAAATAAGCCTTTTCTGCTTTATTTTCGACCAATAGCAACTGTTAACTCTAGCACATCGATTTAGCCAAATAAAGGAATTGATGAAAGACTCGCCTTACATTGACACTGCATGTATTAAGCCAACGGTAATGCACTGTTATACTATTGCTATCCTTCCCTGCTTTTCGTAGACTTAAGCTAATTTCATTCAATCGGAGCCTTACCGCATGTCATTTTTGACCACTTCTTCGGCCTGGACAGCTTTAAAAATACATCACCACGAAACCAAAGACATCCTGCTACGCGACAGCTTTAATGCTGACGGCAACCGTCACACCAAGTTCTCCGTGCATTTTGACGACATCCTTTTTGATTACTCCAAAAACAGAATAACCGATCAAACCCTTCCCTTGCTGATAGATCTTGCCAAACATGCAGGGCTGGATGAAAAAATCAGGGCCATGTTTTCCGGGGCAGAAATAAATAAGACCGAACACCGCTCCGTCCTGCACACTGCCTTGCGTAACCGAAGCAATCAGCCTGTTTATGTGCTCGGGGAGGATGTGATGCCGCAAATCAACAGCGTCCTTGTTCAAATGCGCGTTTTCAGCGACTGTGTGCGCTCCGGCGAATGGAAAGGATATACCGGCAAGGCCATTACCGACATCGTAAACATCGGCATCGGTGGTTCCGATTTGGGGCCCAAGATGGTTTCAACGGCGCTCACCCCTTATGCTTCTGAAACCTTAAAAGTTCATTTCGTCTCCAACATTGATCAAGCCGATCTTGTTCAGACCCTGAAGCCCTTATCTCCCGAGACCACGCTATTTCTTATTGCGTCTAAAACATTTACTACGCAGGAGACCATGACCAATGCCAAATCAGCAAGAAGCTGGTTTCTTGATAGCGCTCAAGACCAACAGGCCATTGCCAAGCATTTTGTCGCGATTTCCACCAGCGCCGAAAATGTTGCCGACTTCGGCATAGACATCAAAAACATGTTTGAATTCAGGCATTGGGTTGGCGGGCGTTATTCGCTGTGGTCAGCCATCGGACTGTCTATCGCTTTATATGTCGGTATGGATAATTTTGAGGCGCTGTTACAAGGCGCTTATGAGGCTGACGAGCATTTTCTAACCACGCCTTTCGAACAAAATATCCCTGTCCTCATGGGCTTGCTCGGTATCTGGTATAACAATTTTTATAATGCCGAATCCCACGCCCTGATACCTTACGACCAGTCGATGCTTTATTTCGCAGATTATTTTCAACAGGGGGATATGGAAAGCAACGGCAAAAGCATCGACCTTGACGGCAAAAAAGTAGACTACAGCACCGGCCAGATCATTTGGGGGCAACCCGGCACCAATGGGCAGCATGCTTTTTTCCAGCTTATCCATCAGGGTACCAAGCTGATACCCTGTGATTTCCTGGCCGCCGCAAACAGCCATTACAAACTGCCCGAACATCATGACATTTTGATTTCAAACTTTCTTGCCCAGCCGGAAGCCTTGATGAAAGGTAAAACTGCGGAAGAGGTTAAGCTGGAATTATCAATCGAAGATCAGGCCGATGAAGTGCTGGTCGCCTCCAAAATATTTGACGGCAATAAACCGTCTAATTCATTTTTATTTAGCAAACTGACACCGAAAACTTTAGGTTCACTGATTGCCTTTTATGAGCATAAAATTTATGTTCAGGGCGTGATCTGGAACATCAATTCATTTGATCAGATGGGTGTGGAATTAGGGAAAACCTTGGCCAAAGTCATCCTGCCTGAACTGCAAAGCGATAAAGTCATAGACAGCCACGATTGCTCCACCAATGCGTTGATTAATGCCTATAAACAAGCACGAGAATCTTAGATCCACCAAAAGATTCGTACACGAAAGACACGTAAAGCACGAAAATATGCAAAGAAATTCCAAGGATCCGGTTCATCAGTCAAAGGGTGGGGTCTGTAAAAAAATTCTTTTTTATTTCGTGTCTTTCGTGGACTATCCGCCTGCTAACATCAACGTCTGGCTTTAAAAAAATCCCGCAACATCTCCGAGCATTCCGTTTCCAGCACGCCGCCGTCCCAGCTGATCTTGTGATTTAAAAAACTCGCATCGGTCAAGCTCAACGCATTGCACACCGCGCCCCGTTTGACATCGAACGCGCCGAACACCAGCCGCTTGATTCGCGCATGGCTCATCGCGCCCAGGCACATCACGCAGGGCTCCAAGGTCACATACAAGGTCGCCTCAGTCAGCCGGTAATTTTCGACATGAACGCCAGCGCCGCGCATTGCAACCACCTCGGCGTGAGCAGTCGGATCATGGCTGCTTATCGGAATATTCCAGCCTTCCGCTATGCACCGATTATCCTGGACCACGATAGCGCCGACCGGAACCTCGCCCTGCTGCTCAGCCCGTTGCGCCAGCCTGATCGCGTAACGCATCCAGGCTTCATCCGAAGTCTCGCTTATTCCCATTCAATCGTTGCGGGAGGCTTGCCGGATATATCGTAAGCGACGCGGGAAATGCCGGGTACTTCATTGATAATACGTCGGGAAATCAAATCCAGAAACTCGTATGGTAAATGTGCCCAGCGAGCGGTCATAAAATCGATGGTTTCGACCGCGCGTATCGCAATCACATAATCATAGCGTCGACCATCGCCCATCACGCCGACCGATTTGACCGGCAAAAATACCGCAAACGCCTGACTGACCTTGTCGTACAGATCGTGGCGATAAAGTTCTTCGATGAAAATCGCATCGGCCTGGCGCAACAAGTCGGCAAATTCCTTTTTCACTTCGCCCAAAATCCTGACGCCCAAGCCAGGGCCAGGAAACGGATGCCGATAAACCATATCTGCAGGCAGGCCCAGCTCCACACCCAATTTTCTGACTTCATCCTTGAACAGTTCGCGCAACGGTTCGACCAGCTTTAAGGTCATATTTTCCGGTAAACCGCCGACATTGTGATGCGACTTGATCAAATGCGCCTTGCCGCTTTTGGAGCCGGCCGATTCGATCACATCCGGATAAATCGTGCCTTGCGCCAGCCACTTTGCATCGGTGATTTTCGAGGCTTCCTCATCGAAGATGTCGATAAACAGACCGCCGATGATCTTGCGTTTTTGTTCCGGATCGGTGACTCCACATAAGGCGTCCAGATAACGCTGTTCGGCGTTGACCCGTATCACTTTAACGCCCATGTGTTCGGCGAAAGTCGCCATTACCTGATCGCCTTCGCGCAAGCGCAGCAGACCGGTATCGACAAAAACGCAGGTCAACTGATCTTTAATGGCCTTGTGCAGTAAGGCTGCAACCACCGACGAATCGACGCCGCCGGACAGACCCAAAATCACATGATCGGTACCAACCTTGTTCCTTACCGCTGCGATACTGTCTTCGATAATATTGCTGGAGGTCCACAAGGCCTCGCATCCGCAGATCTCCAGAACAAAGCGCGACAAGATGCGTCCGCCCTGTTTGGTATGGGTGACTTCGGGATGAAACTGCAAGCCGTAAAAGCCTTTTTCTTCATTGGCGATGCCGGCAATCGGCGCGCCATCCGAGCTGGCAATCAGCTTGAATCCAGTCGGCAAATCGACGACACGGTCGCCGTGACTCATCCATACATCCAGCAGGCCAAAACCTTCGGGAGATAAATGATCCTCAATGCCGCTCAGTAATTTGGAATGGCCGCGCGCCCTGATTTGCGCATAGCCGAATTCTCTATGATCCGAACTTTCGACCTTACCGCTCAGTTGCTCGGTCATGGTTTGCAAACCGTAACAGATGCCCAGCACCGGAATATCCAGTTCAAAAACGAACTGCGGCGCTCTTGGCGTATCGCCGCTGGTGACCGTATCCGGGCCGCCGGATAAAATAATGCCGTTGGGCGCGAAGTTATTGACTTGCTCGGCCTCGCATTCGCAGGAAAAAATTTCGCAATAAACGCCGATTTCGCGGATGCGGCGCGCGATCAACTGGGTGTATTGTGAGCCGAAATCCAGGATCAGGATTTTGTGGGTATGAATATTGGGGGATTGTTGTTTCACGATAGAACTCTTTTAGATCAGGCGAAAGATGAAGGGCAAAAGGACGAAAGACTAAGGACGAAAGGCGAAAAAACCGTGCTTCAAATTAGGTCGATTTAACCTTTGCGCTTCGTCCTTAATCTTTCGCCTAAAAAATCACTCCATCCGATAATTAGGGGCTTCTTTGGTAATGGTCACGTCATGCACATGGCTTTCGCGCATGCCGGCGCTGGTCACGCGCACAAACTGCGCCTTTTCATGCATCATCACGATGCTTTGACTGCCGGTGTAGCCCATGCTGGCGCGAATGCCGCCCAGCAACTGATGGATAACCGCCAGCAAACTTCCTTTATACGGTACCCGGCCTTCTATGCCTTCCGGCACCAGTTTTTCAGCCGAATTGGTTTCTTCCTGAAAATAACGATCGCTGGAACCTTGCTGTTGGGCCATCGCACCTATTGAGCCCATGCCGCGATAGGATTTATAAGACCGACCCTGAAACAGCTCGACTTCGCCTGGCGCTTCTTCGGTGCCGGCAAACAGGCTGCCCAGCATTACCGCATGCGCCCCGGCCGCCAAGGCTTTTGCGACATCGCCGGAATAACGGATGCCGCCATCGGCAATCAACGGCACGCCGGTTCCTTTTAACGCGTCGGCGACATTGCTCACTGCGGTGATTTGCGGAACGCCGACACCGGCAATAATACGGGTCGTGCAGATGGAACCCGGACCTATGCCAACCTTAACGCCATCGGCGCCTGCTTCAACCAGAGCCAGAGCCGCCGCTGCGGTAGCAATATTGCCGCCGATCACCTGAACAGCGGGATAATTCTGTTTAATCCAGCGCACGCGGTCCAGAACGCCTTGCGAATGGCCGTGCGCGGTATCGACGATGATGACATCAACTCCGGCTGCTACCAGCGCGGCGACCCGTTCTTCGGTGCCCTTTCCAGTACCGACAGCTGCGCCGACCCGCAGCTGTTCCTGTGCGTCTTTACAGGCCAACGGATAATCCTTGGCTTTCTGTATATCTTTTACGGTGATCATGCCACGCAAATGAAAATCGCCATTGACCACCAACACTTTTTCGATGCGATGTTCATGCAGCAGCGCAATTGCTTCTTTGCGGTCGGCGCTTTCACTGACCGTAATCAAGCGTTCTTTGGGTGTCATGACTTTGGAAACCGGCTCATCAAAGCGCGTCTCAAAGCGCAAATCACGACTGGTCACAATACCGACCAACTCGTCGCCGTTGACCACAGGTACGCCGGAAATATTCTTGGAACGGGTTAATTTAATCACGTCGCGGATGCTAACATCCGGCGATACCGTGATCGGATCCTTGATCACCCCGCTCTCGTATTTTTTAACGCTGCGAACTTCACGCGCCTGCTGCTCGACCGTCATATTCTTATGAATAATGCCGATGCCGCCTTCCTGAGCAATCGCAATAGCCAGCCGAGCTTCGGTAACCGTATCCATCGCTGCCGCAACCAGCGGGATATTCAGCGTAATGCCCCGCGTCAGCTGAGTCTTCATCTCTACGTCGCGTGGCAGCACAGTCGAGTGAGCAGGCACTAATAAAACATCATCAAACGTCAGCGCTTCCTGAAGAATTTGCATAGACCACTCCTTTATAAGCCGTGAAAATAACTGCGCATTATACATTGCATAAGAGATATAGCGCGAATTTAACCCTTGCTTTGGTGAATTTTTGGTTAACAGAGTCGTGTGTTTGCGGAGACTATTGTTTAGGGTTATGATTCGAGCTTGATTAAGTAATTATACTTAGATTCACGGTGATTTTAAGATATGCCCGGGTAGAGTGTGAGCATTGCACACTTTTTCAAAGCCTCTACTTATCGAAACCCGCAAATAATGCGCGGTGCGCTCCCAGCCTGACTTGCAAGCAAATTTAATTAAAGTCTCACAGGATCGAGACGATTTTGGTGGTTTTTTACCGCAACATTGGGCATGACAAATGAAAAAATTAGATATTAAGGCGCGATCATCAGTCTAAGGTCAATCAAACTCACATTATATTAGGGGTTGTAAGCTATAACTTATTGTTTGTAAGTTATAATCCTTTTTTTGATTTTAATGAATAAAGACGGGCATGACATCAACTAAAATAACTCATAAGTATTTGATCACAGCATTGATCTGTTCAATTTTTGTAAGTGAGACATTGGTAATGTGGCTTATTAACCTATTGCCACCACTTACACAATGGCATGCAGCATTATTAGATGCAACGTTGCTATTGACTTTGACTTTCCCTTCTATCTATTTTCTGGTATTTCGCCAGCTTAATATCCAATTACTTATACGAGAAAAGGCAGAAAAGAAACTATCCGAGATTAATTGCCAGTTACAAAAAAACAAAAAAGAATTGGAAATCAAAAACAATACCTTGCAATGCACTAATACGGCACTGATGGAATCAGAAAACCGTTATGTGCATCTAT
>CANNNN010000129.1 GCA_947506075.1 Methylococcaceae bacterium | reverse complement strand
TGGGCGAATTGGGCGCGGATATTCTGGCCGGCGCCAAAGGCGTGATGACGCACTGTAACGCCGGAGCTTTGGCAACCGGCGGCTATGGCACGGCGCTGGGCGTCATTCGTAGCGCTTATCAACGACAGCCCCTCAAGGTCTACGCGGGTGAAACTCGTCCCTGGCTGCAAGGCGCAAGGTTAACCGTTTGGGAGTTGGCGCAAGACGGCATTCCGTCAACTTTGATTGCGGATTCGGCGGCCGCCTGGCTGATGAAGTCCGGGGCTATCGACTGGATCGTCGTCGGTGCCGACCGCATTGCGTCCAATGGTGATGCGGCAAATAAAATCGGCACGTATTCTCTGGCCGTTTTAGCCCGGGAGCATGGTGTGAAGTTGATGGTGGTGGCGCCTACGTCGACCATAGACTGGAAAATCGACAGCGGTGATCAGATAGAGATTGAACAGCGCAATCCGAACGAGTTATTACCGGCCTGTTACAACACCGAGGACACTCTGGTCAGTGCCTGGAATCCTGTTTTTGACGTGACTCCAGCGGAATTGATCTCAGCGATAGTCACCGAACGCGGTGTAATAATGAAGCCTTTCGAATTAGGGGTAAGGAGTTTAAAAAATGCAATTTAATAAAAAAGGCAATAATCCGGTTTTAGCGGTCGGTTTTTTGGTTAAGGGACTGAAATTGTTGGCCAGTCCGGAGCTGCGAAAATTTATCATCATTCCGATGTTAATCAATGTGGTGCTGTACAGCGTCGCGCTGACCTTGGGTTATTTTTATATTACTGATTTAATCGCGCAATTCATTCCCGGCTGGCTGCAATGGCTGAGCTGGATCTTATGGCCATTGTTTTTTATCAGTTTTTTTATTGCCGGCTTTTTTACCTTTACGCTGTTGGCGAATATTCTGGCCTCACCTTTTTACGGAAAATTAGCGGCAAAAACGCTGGACATGGTAAGCGAAGCGCCTTCGGCAGCGATGGAGCAACCGTTGCCTAAAGTCCTGGTTGCGGAATTAAAGCGCATCGGCTATCTGGCGAGTCGGGCCCTGCCGCTGCTGATCTTGTCGGTAATTCCCGGGCTTAATGTCATTGCGCCAGTGTTATGGGCGATATTTGGGGCCTGGGGTATGGCGCTGGAGTATCTGGCTTATCCGCTGGAAAACCAGGGGGTGTTGTTTTCCGAGCAGAAAAGTCTGGTCAGCAGCGTAAGAGTGGGCGCGTTAAGTTTTGGCGGAATGGCGGTATTGGGCTTGACTGTTCCGCTGCTGAATATCATTGTCGCTCCGGCGGCGGTTATCGGCGCGACACTGTATTTTAATGAGATTAAGCAGGATTGAATCGGGCTGGGCAGGTATAGAATGCTGAATGGGTTGAGCGACATGATAGCTTGGAATGCAGGCTTCGCCTGCAAGCAGTCGAAGCCTGCATTCCAGACGCCTGATTTAATGTCGCGTAATCATCGCCGGCATCTATACTGTCTGACAAGGGAGCATAGCAATGCCCTACGTTGACAATCAAGGCGTTCGTATCCATTACCAGGTCGAGGGCCTAGGCCCTCCGCTGGTACTCCAGCATGGGAGTACAGCGAGTATACAGGCCTGGTATCAAAACGGCTTTGTCGAACCGCTACAGCAGCACTATCAGCTCATTCTGGTTGACGCTAGGGGACATGGCAACAGCGCTAAACCGCATGATGCCGCGTCGTATGCTTTGCCCTTGCGCGTCAGTGATGTTGTTGCGGTATTGGACGATCTGGGTATACAGAAGGCGCATTATTGGGGCTACTCTATGGGCGGCTGGATCGGTTTCGGCATGGCGAAGCATGCAGCGGAGCGGGTGCAAGCGCTGATTTTGGGTGGGGCGCACTGTTATGCCGACAGTATGGACGCCTTTCAGGGTGTCGATCGCGCAGACCCCGAGGCGTGTCTGGCGGCTTTGGAGCGATTTGTGGGTCTGCGCGCCAGCCCAGAGATCAGAGCACAGTTACTGTGGGATGAACCTCAGGCGCTGGTGGCGGCCATGCACGATAGGGATTCGCTTGAAGATGTTATTCCAACTATGACGATGCCATGTTTCCTGTATGTTGGGGAGGACGATCAGCGGTTCCGTCAAGTCGAGGCATGTTTCAAGCAGATGCCGACGGCGACGTTTGTGTCTCTTCCCGGGCTTAATCATTCGCAAGCCAATATGCGCTCTGATTTGATCTTGCCGCATATCTTGACGTTCTTGGAGGATGTGGGCAAAACCTTAGGGCCCATAATACCTGGTAATTAGAAGGCGTTGGAGTGCAGGCTTCGCCTGCAAAGCAGGCGAAGCCTGCACTCGAGACGTCTGCTTTATTATCGCTTAATCATCAATGGTAGCTATAACCATGCCGGTAACACAAATTTCAATATAAAATCAGAAAAATAGATTTATCCCGGTCGGTGTGAAATATTTTTGTATTTTATTTAGCCTTCCTAGTAACATTACGTATCGGACGATATTTTGTATCGAAACATTCCAGACCAGCATTGAGGCATAACTATGACAACAATAACAGACCCTATCATTGGCAGTTGGTACAAGGACGTAGAAAACAACCTGAAATTTAAAGTCGTCGCGATTGAGGAAAGCGATGACGCGATCGAAGTCCAATACCTTAACGGTGATATTGGTGAATATGATCATGACAGCTGGTATACCTCGACCTTCGATTTTATCGAGGATCCTGAAGACTGGAGCGCGCCTTTTGACGATATTGAAAGCGATGACCTAGGCTATAGCGATACCGATGAACATAAACCCAATCCCGAAGATATGGACATTGAAGATTATCTGGATTAATTAGGAAACCAGCAAATGAAAATGAGTCCGCAGGCGTTCCTGGACTGGAAGTCGAAACGAATCACCCTACTGGCGATGTCCGGTGCGGGAAAAACCACATTGGCTAATAAATTGCCCAAAGCTAATTGGTATCACTATTCCGGCGACTATCGGATCGGCACAAAATATCTGGAAGAGCCCATCCTGGACAATATTAAACGTCAGGCCATGCTGGTTCCGTTTTTGCGTGAGCTGCTGCTGTCCGACTCCATTTGTATTTCCAATAAAATAACCGTTGATAATCTGACGCCTGTTTCCAGCTTTCTTGGCAAACTGGGTAATCCTGATTTGGGCGGTCTGTCGTTGCAGGAATTCAAGCGTAGGCAAAAGCTGCATCATCAGGCTGAAGTTGCCGCGATGAACGATGTACCTGACTTTATTCATAAAGCTGAAGACATTTATGGTTATCACCATTTTATCAATGATGCGGGCGGCAGTGTTTGTGAGCTAGATAGTCCGAAAACGCTAGAAATACTGGCACAGAACACGCTGATCGTTTACATTAAAATTCCCCCGGAATTGGAGCAAACCATTATTGAGCGCGCAAAGTCCGATCCCAAGCCGCTGTATTATCGGGAAGATTTTCTTGATCAGAAGCTTGCGGAATTTATGCGTTTGAAAAACTATGGGTCAACGGATGTTATGCCGCCGGATGAGTTTGTGTCCTGGGTTTTTCCCGAATTATTCAAGTCCCGACTGCCTCGCTACCAGGCTATCGCCGATCAATATGGCTATACTATTGATGCGAATGATGTTGCCAATGTTAAAGGCGAGGATGATTTTAACCGGCTTATCGCTGCTGCGCTGGCTTCCAGGCAATGCTAGGGAGGGAGTCCGTTTATGCCTTTAGTTGCTCATACTGATTTACCAACCTTTCAACGTCTGCGTGAAGAAGGCGAAGAAGTATTAGATCCGGAGCGCGCCAGAAATCAGGATATTAGGGAGATGCATATCGGTTTGCTCAATATGATGCCCGATGCAGCGCTGGAAGCCACAGAAAGACAGTTTTTCCGCTTAGTGGGTGCCTGTAATCAAATTGTTCAATTTCATGTGCATCCTTTTACCATTGAGGGCATGAAAAGAAGCCCTGAAACTCAAGCTCATATTGCCAAATATTACGAACCCTTCGAGAAAATTAAACGGGAGGGACTGGATGCGCTGATCATCAGCGGCGCTAATGTCACTCATCCCAGTCTACCCGAAGAAGACTTCTGGGAACCGTTGACTGAGGTTTTTTTCTGGGCTAAGGAAAATGTCACCTCGATATTGTGTTCATGCCTGGCTACGCATGCCGTTATTCAATATTATTATGGGGTTGAGCGTACCCGCTTGCCTGTCAAGCGCTGGGGTGTGTTTCCCCACAAATTAACCGACCGCACTCATCCGTTGGTCGCAGAAATCAACACCAAATTCGATGTGCCGCATTCCCGGTTTAATGAGATATTCCAAAGCGATATGGAGCAACACGGGCTTAAAGTTCTGGCGGTCAGCAAGGAAGCCGGAGTGCACCTTGCGGTCAGCCCTGACGGTTTTCGCATTGTGTTTTTTCAGGGGCATCCGGAATATGATGACGTCAGCCTGTTGAAAGAATACAAGCGTGAGGTGTTGCGTTTTTATCGCGCCGAGCTGGACGATTACCCGCCATTTCCCGACCACTACTTTAATGACGAAGTTCAGCAGATTCTTGCCGCTTATGAGCAGCAGGTAAGATCAGCCCGGCGCAACGGGCTAAGGCTTGCGGAGTTCCCGGAAAATCAGATCCTGGAACATATAGATAATACCTGGGGCGACACGGCTAAAGCAGTCTTTAATAACTGGCTGGGAAAAATATATCAACTGACCCATCAGCAGCGAGGCCTGCCTTTTATGGACGGCGTAGACCCCAATAATCCGTTGGGCTTGTAGATGCATAAGGCGTTTTTGCAGCAAGCTATTGACCTTGCGGTCGAAAATGCGAAGTCAGGGGAGGGCGGGCCTTATGGGGCGGTTATCGTAAAAGATAATCAGCTTATTGCCGCGAGCGGCAATAAGGTCACCAGCACACTCGACCCTACCGCTCATGCGGAAGTGATGGCTATACGACTGGCCTGTAAAAAGCTGAATAACTTCCAGTTGCAGGGCTGCATACTTTATTCCAGTTGCGAGCCCTGTCCAATGTGCTTAGGGGCAATCTACTGGGCGAGGCTGGCAAAAGTCTATTTTGCCTGTAGTCGGCATGATGCCGCTGCCGCCAACTTTGACGACAGTTTCATTTACGATGAGATTTCAGTTTTGCCGCATCAGCGCAGTATCGCAATGCTCCATGTCAATCTGCCGAATGCGATGCAGCCGTTTGAACTCTGGGCCAAAAAAAGCGACAAGGTGCTTTATTAGAAAAGCGGGCGAAAGACATAAAACTAAAAGATCGCCCTCCGCCCCGTCACCGCGACTATTTATCAGCGACTTTAATCAGCCAACCAACTTTGTCGTGACATCCTAAGACTGCAGTAGCGCCGACATTGATTCTGACAAATTGACCGGTGAAAGCTGCGGGCAAGGTTGCTGTTACGCGGTGAAAACTGGTGTTGCTTTCAACGGAAAAGTCGAGATTTTGGTTTTTAGCGGTCAATTTGATGGTGTGCGGATTAGCCCAGGATGAGACCGTAAATATAAGCTTTGATTCAGGAGGGACTTCGGTTTTATCGGGTTCCTGATAGACGGGCAGGTTGAAATCTCTGAATTGGGGCTTTTTGCAAGTCTCTTCTACCTGGCCGGGATCGTATGCATAAACAGTGCTGGTTAATAATGTCGCTGCAATAAAGAGTACCGGGCTAAATATTTTTGTCGCTTTCATATCCTCTCCTTAAAAAATTGGATGTTGTCATGAGTCGTTTTGGTTGATCCTGTGTGTCGATACTTGCTGCATATCAAAATCCGGCAGTTGGCAGGGCTAAAGCGCTCACAGCCGTGATAAAGTTTACACATATTCATAACCTCCAGACAAAACCGATGATGTCTTGTACAATATCGGAAGTTTAAATTTTAGCAAGAGAACAGCACATTGAGCGAACAAAATCAGGAAAGCTTGAATTATAAAAGCGCAGGCGTTGACATTGAAGCCGGCAATGCATTGGTTGAACGCATCAAACCTATTGCCGCCAGAACACGGACAGCGGGGGTCATGGCCGGTTTGGGCGGTTTCGGTTCAATGTTTGAACTGCCGCTGGATCGTTATCAGCAGCCGATTCTGGTTTCCGGCACCGATGGCGTAGGTACCAAGCTGAAGTTGGCCAACGAGATGGGTATTCATGACACCATTGGTATCGATCTGGTCGCGATGTGCGTTAACGATATTATTGTTCAGGGTGCTGAACCCTTGTTTTTTCTCGATTATTTCGCAACCGGTAAGCTTGATGTCGATACCGCAGCTGCAGTCGTAGAAGGCATAGGCAAAGGCTGTGAGCTGGCAGGTGCGGCGCTGGTCGGCGGCGAGACCGCAGAAATGCCGGGCATGTATGCGGATGGCGAATATGATCTGGCGGGGTTTTGCGTCGGTATCGTGGAAAAGAGCAAAGTGCTCGACGGTACAAAGGTCAAAGCAGGCGACAAGCTGATTGGCATTGCATCTTCTGGTCCGCATTCCAACGGTTATTCATTAATCCGGAAAATCATTAGTCACAGTCATAGTGCTTTGTCCGATTCGTTCGATGGCCAAACCTTGGGGTCTGCCTTACTGGCTCCGACCAGCATCTACGTCAAGTCGTTATTGTCGCTGCTGGATGAAGTGCCGGTACACGCGCTGGCGCATATTACCGGCGGCGGATTAACCGAGAATTTGCCACGTGTGCTTCCGCTAGGCACTAATGCGCATATTAACCTGGCTTCCTGGGAGTTTCCGTCTATTTTCAAGTGGTTGCAGGAAAAGGGCAATGTATCGCTTGCGGATATGCTGATCACCTTTAATTGCGGAATTGGCATGATAGTTTGTGTTGCGGCCGAAGATGAACCAACGACGCTGGCAACGCTAGCCCAATTGGGCGAAACGGCTTTTACTATCGGCGAACTGGTTGAGTCTGATGGCAAGCCTGAAGTTATCTACCTGGCCTAGTTTGGGCCGGGATTAGCAACAAGCCAGAGACAGCACTGTCTCACCGGTGTCGCGCTATTGATGCCATCAATGATTAAGCGACATTAAATCAGACGTCTGGAGTGCAGGCTTCGCCTGCTTGCAGGCGAAGCCTGCACTCGTGTGCCCAGCATGGGCTAAAACTTGTTATCTGAAAGGAGATAACCGGAAGTAGTAACGACAACCGTAGCGAAACCGCAAGGGGAAAACCGCGAGGTCAGCCTGAAAGAAGCGGATAGCAAATGC
>CANNNN010000128.1 GCA_947506075.1 Methylococcaceae bacterium | reverse complement strand
TTCCTACAAACTGCTGACCAACGCCCAGACTACCGCTGTGTTCCAGCTCGAATCGCGTGGCATGAAGGAGCTAATTAAAAAGCTCAAGCCCGATTGCTTCGATGATATTATCGCGTTGGTGGCGCTGTTTCGTCCCGGGCCGCTGGAATCGGGCATGGTCGATGATTACATCAACGTAAAACATGGCGCCAAAGCAGAATATGCACATCCGTTGCTGGTGCCGATTTTAAAGCCGACCAACGGCGTTATTTTGTATCAGGAACAGGTGATGCAAATCGCCCGTGAAATGGCGTTGTATACGCTGGGCGGGGCTGACATGCTGCGCCGGGCGATGGGTAAGAAAAAGCCTGAGGAAATGGCCAAGGAACGGGATAAATTTACCGCCGGCGCGATAGAAAATCAGGTCGACGAAAAAATCGCCACCTACGTGTTCGATTTGATGGAAAAATTTGCCGGTTACGGTTTCAACAAATCGCATTCGGCCGCTTACGCACTGGTTGCCTATCAAACCGCCTGGCTCAAAGCCCATTATCAACCGGAGTTTATGGCGGCGGTGCTGTCGGCCGATATGGATAACACCGACAAGGTGGTCATTCTGATCGAAGAATGCAAGCAGATGAAGCTGGAAGTCCGTCCGCCGACCATCAATGTTTCCAGATACAAATTCACCGTTAACGATGACGGCCATATAGTCTATGGCTTGGGTGCTCTGAAAGGCGTGGGTGAGGCGGCCATCGAAGAGATGTTGATTGAACGCGAGGAACACGGTGTGTTTTCGGGACTGTATGATTTATGCAAGCGGGTGGATTTGCGTAAATTCAACCGGCGGGTGCTGGAGGCGCTGATACGCGCCGGGGCTTTCGATGAATTCGATGATAACCGGGCAGGGCATTTGGCGGAGTTGCCGACCGTCTTAAAAGTCGCCGAGCAGCACGGTAAAATGGCGAAAACAGGTCAGAACGATTTATTTGGTCTGGCCGTTAATGCCGAGGATCTGGAGGATGTTCATGCTTATAGCACTGTGGTTGAACCGTGGTCTGAAAATGAACGATTGAATGCCGAGAAGCTGACCCTGGGTTTATTTCTTACCGGACATCCGATCAACCAATACGAGGCTGAATTAAGGCAGTTTACCAATGGAACCATAGAGTCGCTGTTGGCTACGGTTGAGCGAACCAAAGCGAGGAAAATGGAAGCTAGAACGGCCGGTTTGGTCGTCGAAGTGCGCACCCGTCAGACCAAGAACGGTAAAACCATGGGTTTTGCGACGATAGATGATAGGACAGGCAGGCTTGAAATTGCGACATTTGGCGACGTTTACGAAAAATATCGTAGTGTTTTTACCCGCGATAGCCTGTTGATAGCGGAAGGCGCATTAGGTATTGACGATTATTTGGGAACGCTGCGCTTAACGGTAGAAAAGCTGTACAGCATGGAGCAGGCTAGAGAGGTTTTTGCCAGAAGCGTACAGCTGGTTTGGAATGCGGCGGAGCATGATGCCCCTGGTTTTGTTGCGAGGCTGATGGCCGTGCTGGAGCCTTTTAAGGGCGGAGGCTGTCCTGTGGGCATCAGTTATACATCGGGCGTTGCAAAAGCAAACCTGCTGTTGGGTGATGAGTGGCGGATACACCCAACCGATGAACTGGTTGCGCGCTTGAAAACGCTGTTGGGGAGTGAGGCGGTAGAGGTTAGGTATAGATAAGGCTTAACGTAAACTATACGGTTTTACGGACTTTATAACGAGTACAGGAGGACATATGTCACCACGATTTTTTTTCAAGTGCTTGTGCTTGCTGCTTTTTTCCGTTTGCGTAACGGCGGCGGAACAGCCGGTGACCGAACAGATATTAACCTTAAAATCCGCAGCCGAACAAGCAGTCCAGGACAATCCGGATCTGGCGCAAATACAGGCCAGGGCTCAAGCGATGGCCGCTATTCCATCGCAAATGGGTAGTTTGCCTGATCCCGAAATCAGTTTCAATGCGATGAGCCTGCCGGTCAAAACCTTTGATATTAATCAGCAGGACATGACGCAACTGGGCGCGGGTATCTCGCAAGCCTTTCCTTTTCCCGGCAAGCTGGCCTTGCGCGAACAAGCGGCGGCTTTTGAGGCGGAAGCCGCAACACAAAGTGTCACCGAAGTACGCTGGCGCTTACTGAGTGAAGTTAAAACCACCTGGTGGTTGATCTTTTATCTGGACCGAGCGATAAAGCTTGTTGACAGTAATCATGGGCTGTTGCAGCAGTTCGTTCAGATTGCCAGAACTAAATATGAAGTCGGCGAAGGCTTGCAGCAGGATGTGTTGCTGGCGCAACTGGAATTATCCAAACTGCTAGCTCAGCAATTGGTGCTTAAGGCCTCGCGCCGTAACGCTGCCGCCAGTCTTAATGCGCTGCTCGATAAACCGGCCAACACAGCACTGCGACTGCCGGATACCGTTGACATGCAATTGCCGGGCATCAAGTTGGAAAATCGGCTTTATCAGCAGGCGGAAACATCAAGAGCGGTACTGGAGGTCAACCGGCAAGGCATTAATGCCGCGCAATCGCGCTTGAATCTTGCAAAACAAGACTATCTGCCTGATTTTAATCTGGGCGCTGCCTACGGCGCGAGAGCCAGTACGCCGTCCGGTGATAAACGGGACGATCTGTTAAGTTTGAATCTGAGCATGAATGTGCCGATCTACGCCGCTCAAAAACAGGCTAAGGCGGTTGATCAGCGCACCAGTGAATTAATGCAGGAAAAATACGCGTTACAGGACCAATGGAACAAGGTGCGTACGCAAATCACTCAAGCTTATAATGATTACCAAGGCGCTAAAGACCAGGTAGTGTTGTTTGAGACCGGCATCGTGCCGCAGGCAAGACAAACCGTGGCCTCAATGCTGGCAGCTTATCAGGTCAATAAGGTTGATTTTCTGAATTTGGTGCGCAGCCAGATAACCTTGTTCGACTACGAGACCCAGTATTGGAAAGCCTTTACCGAAGCCAATCAGTCGCTGGCCCAGTTAAGCGCCGCTGTTGGCATGGAAGAAATTTATGAATAAGCAGGTATTAATAACAGCCATGTTGATGCTGGCTTTGGGTGTTGGCGGCGGATACTGGATTGCTAGTCGACAACAAAGTCATGAGCTGCCGACCAGCTCATCAATCAGCATTGGACAACCTTTGTTTTACCGTAATCCGATGAATCCTGCGGTCACCTCCCCGGTACCGGCAAAGGATAATATGGGTATGGAATATATACCTGTCTATGCCGAAAATGATAAAGCTAAGCAAGCCGTCGGCACCGTTAACATCGATCCCGTTACCATGCAAAATATGGGGGTAAGGACGGCACAGGCCAAAAAAACCTTGCTGTCGCATGTGGTCAGAGCCGTTGGGCGCGTGGCTTATGATGAAGAGCATATTGTTCGCTTGCATCCTAAAACGGAAGGCTGGATTGAAACCTTGCGCATTGATAAAACCGGTGAGCGGGTGAAAAAAAATGAAGATCTGCTGAGCATTTACTCCCCGCAACTGGTTGCCAGTCAACAGGAATACGTGCTGGCTTTAAATAGTCTTAAGATGCTGGAAAAAAGTCCTATCGAAGAAATCCGCCAGGGTGCGGAAGAACTGGTCAGCAGTTCCCGTGAGCGATTAAAGTTGCTGGATGTCCCTGAGCATCAATTGCATGACCTGACAAACAGCCATGCCATCAAGAAAAGCCTTCATATCCATACGCCGGGGGCGGGCATTGTGATGCAAATCGGTGCGCGTGAAGGGCAGTATGTGACACCCGAAACCGAGCTTTATATGATTGCCGACCTGTCTACGGTCTGGGTTTATGCCGAAATTTATGAGTACGAACTGCCTTGGGTTAAAGAGGGCGATCCGGTCGAAATGCAATTGGCCGGTGTGCCGGGGCGTATTTTCAAGGGGCATCTGGCGTTCATTTATCCCTATGCCGAAGCGAAAACCCGAACCATCAAGGTGCGGCTGGTATTTGACAATGCCGAGTTATTATTAAAGCCCGACATGTTCGCCGAAGTGACGATCTATGCGGGCAAACAAGTCGATGCCGTGGTGATTCCTTCCGAAGCGGTGATACGTTCAGGTGCTAAAACCCAGGTTTTGGTGGTACGAGGGGCAGGCAAGTTTGAACCCCGATTGATTACCACAGGCTTGACATCAAATAATGATGTTGCTGTGCTTGATGGACTGGAAGCCGGTGAAGAAGTCGTTACGTCGGCGCAATTTTTGATCGATTCCGAATCAAGATTACATGAAGCTACGGCAAAAATGATGGAGCCATCAGTACCGCAAAAGTCAGAGCCGAACCGCTTGATCATGGAGCGAGGAGCGCATCAACATGACTGATTTGCTGATCAACGGTTCATTGAAAGACCGGTTTATCGTGTTGCTGGGTGCGACAATTTTAGCCTTGGCTGGGCTTTGGTCGTTTAACAACATGCCGCTGGATGCGATCCCTGATTTGTCCGATGTTCAGGTCATTGTCTTCACCGATTATGAAGGCCAGTCGCCGCAGGTTATTGAAGACCAGATCACCTACCCACTTACCACCGCGATGCTGGCTGTGCCGCATGCCAAAGTAGTGCGCGGCTATTCGTTTTTTGGCCTGTCGTTTGTCTATATCATTTTCGAGGACGGCACAGATATTTACTGGGCGCGGTCTAGGGTATTGGAATACTTGAATTATGTGAAAGGACGCTTGCCGCCGGGTGTTACGCCGACCTTGGGTCCCGATGCCACGGGCGTAGGCTGGGTTTACGAATACGCGCTGGTGGATAAGACCGGCAAGCATGATCTGGCGCAGCTGCGCTCGATTCAGGATTGGTATTTGCGTTATCCGTTGCAGACGGTTCCCGGCGTTTCCGAAGTGGCTTCGGTGGGCGGTTTCGTCAAGCAATATCAGGTCGAAGTTGATCCCAATATTCTACTAGCCTACCAGATTCCGTTGTCCACGGTTATTAGCGCAATCAAGCGCTCCAATAATGATGTCGGTGGTCGAATGTTCGAAATGGGCGAAACCGAATACATGGTCAGGGGCCTGGGCTATATCAAATCCATCGCCGATCTCAAAACCATTCCTGTGGGGGTGGATGCCAGTGGCACGCCGATACGACTGCAGGATGTCGCACACATCCAGATGGGCCCGGAGTTACGGCGCGGCGTCACTGAACTGAACGGCGAAGGCGAAGTTGCCGGTGGCGTGGTGATCATGCGCTTTGGCGAAAACGCGCTGGCGACCATTAAGGACGTGCGCAAGAAACTGGAGGAACTCAAACAAGGTTTGCCGACAGGGGTTGAAATCGTCACCGTTTATGACCGGGGCAGCTTGATCGAACGCGCGGTAGAGACGCTGACGAGTGCGCTGTCTCAGGAACTGATCATCGTGTGCAGCCTGGTCGCCCTGTTTTTGCTGCATCTGCGTTCATCGCTGGTGATTGTTATCACCTTGCCGCTGGGCATACTGATGGCCTTTATGCTCATGAAAATGCAAGGCATGAATGCCAATATCATGTCGCTGGGCGGTATCGCCCTGGCCATTGGCGATATGGTCGATGGGGCGGTGGTCATGGTTGAAAATGCCCACAAACATCTTGCCGAAGCCGTAGAAAAGAAACAGGATAAACTGACCGAAAAGGAACGCTGGCAAGTCATAGGCAACGCATCCCGCGAGGTCGGTTCAGGCCTGTTTTTTTCGTTGCTGGTGATTACCGTTTCTTTTTTGCCGATTATCGCGATGGAGGCCCAGGAAGGGCGCTTGTTCAGTCCGCTGGCCTACACCAAAACCTACGCGATGGCGGCGGCAGCGATACTGACTGTTACGCTGGTGCCGGTACTGATGGGTTATTTTATCCGGGGCAGAATCATTCCCGAGCATGAAAATCCGATTAACCGTTTTTTGCACCTTATCCATGCACCGGTTTTGAAGCTGGCGATGCGTGCTAGACTGCTGACACTAATAGTGGCTGCCCTGTTGATGGTCTCAACCTTATATCCCTTGTCCAAAATCGGCAGTGAATTCATGCCGCCGCTGGATGAGGGCGATATTCTATACATGCCGTCTACTTTTCCCGGCATCTCGATCACCAAAGCCAGGGAGCTGTTGCAACAGACCGACAAGATTCTGAAAACCTTTGCCGAGGTGGAGCAGGTGTTCGGCAAGATCGGGCGGGCAGAAACGGCAACCGACGCAGCCCCGTTGATGATGGTGGAAACCACGCTGAAACTAAAGCCCAAAGCGCAGTGGCCTGATCCGACCAAAACCACCCGGCAACTGATGGATGAAATGAACAAGGCCATTCATTTTCCGGGGCTTGCCAACGCCTGGACCATGCCGATCAAAACCCGTATCGACATGCTCTCTACCGGCATCAAAACGCCGGTAGGCATCAAGCTTGCAGGACCCGATCTGAATGTCCTGCAGGCTTTGTCGCTGGAGATTGAACAGGCGATGAAGACCCTGCCGCCTACGCTGTCGGCTTACGGTGACCGTGCCGTTGGCGGCTATTTCCTGGATTTTGATATAAACCGGGGGGCGGCGGCGCGTTACGGACTGACTACCGGCGATGTGCAAGACGTCATTCAAAGCGCTATCGGCGGCATGAATATCACCGAAACCGTTGAGGGACTGGAGCGTTATCCGGTCAATCTGCGCTATCCGCGCGATCTGCGCGATAACCTGGAGGCCTTGCGGCGGGTGTTAATTCCTACGCCGACCGGCAGCCAGATACCATTGACGCTGGTCGCCGATATTAACTTTACCCGGGGCGCGGATGTGATTAAAACCGAGGACGCCAGACCCAATGCCTGGATCTATGTAGACATCAAGACTGCCGATATTGGTGGCTTCGTAGCTCAAGCTAAACAAACGCTGGCAGCCAGCGTCAAACTGCCCGCCGGTTACACGGTCGCCTGGTCCGGCCAGTTCGAATACATGGAGCGGGCTGCAGAGCGCTTACGCCTGGTCGTACCGATCACCCTGGTGGTGATTTTTATCCTGTTGTATTGCGCTTTTCGAAACCTGACGGAACCTGCCATCGTGATGCTGACCATACCGTTTAGTCTGATTGGCGGTATCTGGTTGGTCTACTGGATGGGATTCAATCTATCGATTGGAGTTTATGTCGGTTTTATCGCTCTCGCCGGTACTGCCGCCGAAACCGGCGTGATGGTGCTGAGTTTTATCGATATTGAAATTGATAAGCTGCGGGAGAAAAAACAGGATTTCCTGACCGGTGCAGAAATCAGGGCGG